>JABUTE010000149.1 GCA_021443825.1 Bacillota bacterium | reverse complement strand
CGAAAGTATCTTAGATCAGCAGCTTGAGAAATTCTCCGAAATCGTCGTAGCCGCTTTCCACGAAGCGGCCCAGCACCGGGCTGGTAAAGGTATAGCGGCCCAAGGGCTCGAGCACGTCGTCCAGCAGGCCGGTACGGAGCATGACCTCGGCAGCCAGAATGCCGCCGGCGGTAAAGGAGGCCATGACCAGCTGGCCTGCAGTGGTGATGAAATAGGAAGCCTGCAGGTCGTCTCCGATGTTGAAGATGGGCCTCTCCACATGACTGTTGTCGGGGTTGTAATCCATATAGAGCTCACCCGCATCGTAGAGCTTGCAGCTGGCCTTGGGAAGGGCCTTGCGCAGACGCTCATCGAAGGCCTCCGGCTCTTCGGAAAGGCGAAAGTAGGTCAGATATTCGGGGCGCAGCAGCTTGCGGTAGGTCTCCCACTCCGAAAGCCTGAAATACGACTTCTGCTTTGCCGAGGTGACCCCGTTCTGATCGGCCGTCAGCTCAGAGAGCAGCACATAGGTGCCCTTTTCGGTATCGACCACGCTTTCGCAGCAGAAGACCGTATCGCCGTCTTCGCCATCGGCAATGTCGATCCGGTTGCGCACCAGCCCGCCCTTTTGGGGAAGGCAAACGGGATGAACGGCGGCGGGGTCGGCATAGGAAGAAACGGTGAGAGAAACGCCATCCATGTCTTTGCAGACACTGCGCATCAGATAGTAGTTGACCCAGCCGAACTGGGTATAGACCGGCACGCAGAGCTTTTTCAGCAGCGCCTTTTCTTCTTCCTCCGTGAAGGGCGCCTGCTCTGCTGCCAGCTCGAAGACCTGGCGCACCCCTGCCGGCAGAGCCTTGAACATGGAGGCCTCCAGACCCGAAAACCGTTTGATCATCCAGAAGGCTTCCCGGTCGGTCACCCGCTTCAGCTTAGAGCCCAGCCCGCCGAACACACCGTTCTTCAGGGCTGCGATCTTTTCGACGTCGGTGCCCAGCTCTTCGCTGACCCGGTCCAGGCCGTCTTCTTCCAGCTCGAAGCAGTAGGCCTGGTGGATGTTTTGCACCGGCTCGATCTGCGCCTCCGAAAGTTCTGCGGCCTGCGGCTCATCTTCCTTCAAAGCCCAGTGGATATAAAGGCCGACGACACCCATCAGGCGGGATTCGCTGGCCTGTGCATTTTTCATATAATAGCAGGACATCGGCAGCCGCCTGGGCGGGCCTCCTGCCAGTCGCATCTTCGTATTCATGGTTCTTTTATAAAGCAAAACCCGGCTTTTTGCAAGCCGGGTCAATGATCGATCTTCGGTAGTCTGTATTATTCAAGATTGAACTTCTTCTTGAACTTTTCAACACGTCCGCCGCGATTGACAAACTTCTGCTGACCAGTAAAGAAAGGATGGCACTGGGAGCAGACATCAAGACGGATTTCGTCCTTCAGGGACTTAGTCATAAATGTGTTTCCGCAGGCACAGGTTACCTTGCAGTCTTTATACTGGGGATGGATGCCTTCTTTCATCGTTCTGTCCTCCTTTTCCACAATTACTGCTTTTAACAAGCCTTGTTATATTATCACATGGTCTTACCAATTGCAAGGGCTTTCCACAGAAATAATACGAAGTTGGCGATACTTTTTTGAAGGACCGCCGGCCCCTATATTTTAATACAAAACAGCATCCGGTCAAGGCCGTTCAGGTCTTTTTTTACGGATATCTGTTCATAGGCGCCTGTTTGGGCGGCAAGTGCGGCGACTGCTTCGCCCTGCTGATGGCCGATCTCCATGAGAAGAAGGCCTCCTGCGGTCAGGTGCTCCGGCGCCTGCTGCAGAATGAGCCGCACCAGGTCCAGCCCGTCGTCGCCTCCGTTTAGCGCCAGATGAGGCTCGTGATCGCGCACCTCGCGCATCAGGCCGGGAATGTCGCCTGCCGGAATATAGGGGGGATTGGTGACGATCAGATCGAAGGATTCTTCGACGGCAGAAAACAGGTCGCTTTGCACGAAGCGGACGCTGCAGCCGTTTCTTCGGGCATTGCGGCCGGCAACCTCAAGGGCGTCCGGTGAGATATCGGCCGCCGTCACCTTAAGCCGGGGAAACGCAGCCTTTAAATAGACGGCCAGCGCGCCGGAGCCGGTGCAAAGATCCAAAGCGGTAAGGCCTTTTCCGTCTTCGCGCGCCTGCAGCCATTGGGCCGCTGTTTCTGCCGTCAGCTCCGTATCCTGGCGGGGGATCAGCACCCGCTCATCCACAAGAAACTCCAGCCCCATGAATTCGGTGCTTCCCAGAATGTATTGCAGGGGGCGGCCCGAAAGACGCTCTGCTAGAAGAGGCTCCAGCCTTTGTGCAAGATCGGGGTCCACCTCGGTGCGCCGGTCCAAAAGCAGCTGCAGGCGGGTCTTGCCCGATGCGGCGATAAGAAGCTGCAGTGCCTCATAGTCTGCGCAGGGCACCTCTGCGGCCTCCAGTTTTTTTATGATCCGGTTTTGATAGTCGCCTAACGTCATGGCTGCCCTCGATTTTTGCTTTAACGGGTGATATAATTTCTGTGCTATTTTACTCTATTTTGACTCGCGGCGCAATGCGCGCAGAAAGGCCTTGCAATGGCAGACCGGCAAACGAAAAGACACACCCTCGGAGCCCTGGCGCAGTCCAGCCTGTTTCTGTGGCTGCTCACCCTGACCGGCGGCTACCTCAACGGCTACACCTGGGCCAATTACGGTTTTTTGGGAAACAACCACACGGGAAACATCTCCAAGTTCTCCATCTTTCTGGCCAACGGCGACTGGGCCTCGGCAAAGCCTTTGGGTGTTTTGATGCTCTTCGGCATTCTGGGCGCCTTTTTCGGCGCTTTTATGAAGGATCTGCCCCAGGGAAAGCTGATCAAAGGAGATGTGCGCATCCGCTCGCTGCTGTTTGAAGCCGGATATCTGGCCGTGCTGGCCTTCGTGCGTTTGCCTGAATATCCGGCCTACATGGCCTTCGCCTTTATTGCCGGCTTTCAATTGAACCAGTTCGTGCTGTGGCTGGGCATTCCCTTCAGCACCACCATCTTTTCGGGCAACATCCGCTATGCGGGCCAGTTTCTCTACGACGCGGTGGCCAAGTCGCGCTGGGGCTATTTTCTGCTGTTTTGCATCGTTGCGGGAGCCTTTCCTCTGGGCCTCATGACCAGTACCGTGGTCTGCCGCGTTCTGGGCCTTGCTGCCACCCTGCCCGCAGCAGCCCTGCTTCTTGCCGCCGCCCTGCTGCTGTACATCGACGATCGCCACGGCAACCACTTAAAAGATAACTGGGGAGAATAGGGGACGCGTTGCGAGCATTAGAAACGAATCCGAATGGATCACGAGAGGCTGCGTAGCACTGCACAGCCTCTTTTTTCGTGCCCAAACGACGGCAGAAGCGCATGCAAAAAGCCGCCCCGAAAGGCGGCTTGAGTTGGTTGGGAGAAGAGGCAGAGGCTGGGACGAGAGCTGCGTGACTTGAATATCCGCAGGCCCTTTGCCCGGCAGAAGGCGGGCTGATTCCGAGATTTCTAAAGTGCGACTTTATTTTGATCGTAAATTCCGATGTAACACTCCGAGTTTTCTAAAGTTGCACTTTATTTTACTCGGAGTATTGGTAAAATCCATACCTGTTTTTGAGCGGTAAAGGGTTCGGGAAGAGGCGGCGCGTGAAAACAGCAGAAAAAAGTTCGATGAGGGAGATTACTGTCGATAAGATTCTCGTTCCGGCGTTTTGCCCTGCCTGTGGCTGCAGGATGTATTCCAAGGGAATCAAAGCACGGACTGTTGACCATCCCATTTTCCAGGATGGTTACTGCACCGTACTGAAAGCGAGCCAACGTCGGTGGAAGTGCACCGGTTGTAATTACTCTTATTTTTACATGAAGAGCATGCCACATTCGTTTACAACAGTTATCAGGAATATTTTAAGATATTCATATCAAAATCGAATTAGAGGCAATCTTGCCCCGTTGCTGTATAAAAAGCAGACCCCTTGCGGTCAGCTTTTTGATTGTCCCCCTCCCCACACCCGTATAAAAACCCCCGCAGTCCCTTTTCACAGGCTGCGGGGGTTTATTGCTGTTTGTTCGAGCTATTTCTTTTTACTTTCGATATAAGCCTTCGTTGCTTCTTCGTCTTTTACGAAGGTGCCGTCGGGCTGAATGGTTCCCACCCAATATTCTACGGGCAGGCTTGGGTCGTGCTGCGAAGGCAGCACCGCGTTCATGGCGGCGATGGCTACCTCCAGCTGCTTCAGATCGGGCTCTGCGGTGGTGATCTTCTGCAGATAGATGCCGGGAAGGCTCAGCGCCTTGACGCAAGCGTTGTTATGGCGCCCGGTGAATTGCAAAAGCTCGTAGGAAAGACCTGCCACCACCGGAATCAGCAGCAGACGGGACAGGATGCGCTGCACCAGGCCCGGCCAGCCCATCAGCGAAAAGACCAGCAGCGAGATCACCATGACGAACATGAGAAAGCTGGTTCCGCAGCGGGGATGCAGGGTATAAAAGCTCTGTGCGTTCTCCGGCGTCAGCTCCAACCCGTTTTCGTAGCAATGGATGGTCTTGTGCTCAGCCCCGTGATATTGAAACACCCGATGGATCTCTTCCATGCGGGAAACTGCCAGCACATAGATGACGAACATGGCGATGCGCACACATCCCTCGATCAGGTTGAGCAGCACCACGTTTTCGAGGCCGACGCCCTTCAGCCAGTTCATCAAAACCGTGGGAAGGATCACGAAGACGCCCACCGACAAAACGATGGAAAGCACCACCGAGCTGTAGAGCACGAAGTTGAGGGCTGCCTTTTCACCGAATTTCGATTCGATGAACTGCTCGAACTTTCCTTTTTCTTCCGGCTTGTGCTCGCCGGCCCCTTCGCCCTGGGTCTCTTCCAGCTGCTCCAGCACCTCGGCGGAATAGAGCAGCACACCGGTGCCCCGCACCAGGCTGTTGACGAAGGCGATGACGCCCCGGATCACAGGCAGTTTCTTCCAGCGGCCCGCCGGTTTGATGGGCTCGACGGTAAGATGAATGCCGCCGGCAGGCTCACGGATGGCGATGGCGATGGCTCTTGCGCCCTGCATCATCAGCCCCTCCAGGATCGCCTGCCCGCCCACCTTGGTAGGCGAAGCGTTTTTCATAAAAATTCTGTTAAGATCCATAAATTACATTCTTATCTTTCTGAAGCGTTCGATAAATTCAGCGTTTTTCTTGCTGTGCTGCAGCTCGAAGACGATCTTTTCGGTGGCATCCTGAATGCCCATGTCGGCAACGGCGCGGCGCATGAGCCAGACGGCCTCCAGCTCTTCCGGGCTCATCAGCATATCCTCGCGGCGGGTGCCCGACTTGTTCAGGTTGATGGCCGGGAAGATCCGCTTTTCGGAAAGCTTGCGGTCCAGGTGAAGCTCCATGTTGCCGGTACCCTTGAATTCCTCGAAGATCATGTCGTCCATGCGGCTTCCGGTCTCGATGAGGGCGGTGGCAAGAATGGTGATGCTGCCGCCTTCTTCCATTTTGCGGGCGGCGCCGAAGAACTTTTTCGGCTTATACAGCGCGGCGGGATCCAGACCGCCCGACAGGGTCCTTCCCGAAGGGGGTTCCACCAGGTTGTAGGCACGGGCCAGCCTGGTGATGGAATCCAGCAATATGATCACGTCTTTTCCGTGCTCTACCAGGCGCTGGGCTCTGGCAAGCACCATTTCCGCCACCTTCACGTGGTTGGCCGGCTGCTCATCAAAGGTGGAATAGATCACATTGCCCTTGATGGACCGCTTCATGTCGGTGACCTCTTCGGGGCGCTCATCGATGAGCAGCACGAGCAGCTCGGCGTCGATGCCCTGGCTTTCGATGCTCTGGGCGATCTGCTTTAAGAGGGTGGTCTTTCCGGCCTTGGGGGGAGCGACGATCAGGCCTCTTTGGCCCTTGCCGATGGGTGCGATCAGATCGGTCATGCGCATGGAAAGAGCATTGCTGCCCTTTTCCAGATTGATGCGCTCGTCGGGATAGATGGGGGTCAGATCGGCGAAATCCTTTCTTCGGATAGCAGCGCCGGGTTCCTCCCCGTTGACTGTCTTTACGAAGAGCAGCGCGCCGAACTTGTCGCCGTCGCCAGGCTCGCGTGCGATGCATTCGATCATGTCGCCGGTCTTCAGCTTA
>JABUTE010000255.1 GCA_021443825.1 Bacillota bacterium | reverse complement strand
TTTTCGCCGCAGACGGTCTGATAGCCCATGGACTGAAGCACCTGCTGCGCCCGGTCAAACAGACTGGCGTAGGGCTCGATGACGGCGCCGAACGACGGGGCGATAAAGCCGATGCGGCCGTTGTCTTTTAAAAATTCGGGATAACGCATTAGTTTCGTTTTCCTCCTTGCCTGCTCTTTGGATGGGTTGCAGCGGCGCGGCCCTCTTTACGGCCGGTTGCAGCCTTCGGGGCTTTTTTTCGGCCTGCAGCCGGCTTTTCGCCCGTCCTGCTCTGCTCCCCTTCGGTCCTGGGCCTTACGGGAGCGATCAGGCAATGGCTGCGGTCGTAGCCGATCAGGTCGCCTCGGCCTGCTTTCAGCAGCGCCTCCTTTACCAGATCGTAGTTTTCCGGCTTGCGGTACTGGATCAGGGCACGCTGCATGGCCTTTTCGCGGGGATCTGCCGGCACGTAGACCTTCTTCATGGTTCTGGGGTCAACGCCGGTATAATACATGACAGTGGATATGGTCGACGGGGTGGGATAAAAATCCTGCACCTGCTCAGGCATGTAGCCCATATCGCGAACGCTTTCCGCAAGAGCGACGGCATCCTGCAGGGTCGAACCGGGATGGGACGAGATCAGATAGGGAACGGCATATTGATCCATGCCCAGCCGCCGGTTGGTCTGATCGAACCGGCGTAAAAACTCCTGATAGACCCCGTTCATAGGCTTTCCCATCAGCTGCAGCACCCGGTCGCTCACATGCTCCGGCGCCACCCGCAGCTGTCCGCTGATATGATATCTGCAAAGCTCTTCGATAAAGGCATCGCCTTTTTTGTCGGCCAGCACATAGTCAAAGCGAATGCCCGACCGGATGAACACCTTCTTTACCCCGGGCAGCTTTCGCAGCTTGCGCAGCAGCGAAATGTAGTCGGAATGGTCTGCCTTCATATTGGGGCATGGCGCTGGAAACAGGCACTGGCGATGGGTGCAGACGCCCTTTTCGGTCTGCTTGTCGCAGGAGGGTCTTCGAAAATCGGCAGTAGGCCCGCCCACATCGTGAATATACCCCTTAAAGGCCGGATCCTTCGTCATGGCTTCGGCTTCCTTCAGCAAAGACGCATGGCTTCGCACCTGCACGATCCGGCCCTGATGAAAGGTCAGCGCGCAAAAGCTGCAGGCTCCAAAGCACCCCCTGTTGCTGGTGAGCGAGAACCGGATCTCGGCGATGGCAGGAATGCCCCCCTCCTTTTCGTAGATCGGATGGTAGGTATTCATGTAAGGAAGCTCATAGACATCGTCCATTTCCAGCTCCGTCAAAGGCCGCTGGGGAGGATTCTGCACGAGGTAGCGGTTTTCGCCGTATTGCTCGATGAGAGGCTTCGCCGTGGCATAGCCGGCATTCCTGTATTGGGTATAAAAGCTTTCGGCGTATTTCAACTTATCCTTTTGCAGCTCTTCAAAAGGCGGCAGATAGATGCCTTCGTATACGTTCTTGGGATCGCGGGTCTTGTAGACCGTGCCGCTGACGAAGGTGATATCAGCGATATCCAGTCCGCTGTCCAGCGCTTCTGCCACCTCGACGATGGAAAGCTCGCCCATGCCGTAGAGCAGCAGATCGGCTCCCGAATCCAGCAGAATGGAGCGCTTCAGCTTGTCCGACCAGTAATCGTAATGGGCCAGGCGGCGAAGGCTTGCCTCGATGCCGCCGATGATCACCGGGCAGTCCTTAAAGCGCTGCCGGATCAGGTTGGAATAGACGATGGTGGGATAATTGGGCCGGCAGCCGGCCTTTCCGCCGGGAGAATAGGAATCGGTGGACCGGGGCTTTTTATTGACCGTATAGTGGTTCACCATGGAATCCATATTGCCGGCGCTGACAAGAAAGCCCAGGCGGGGCCTTCCGAAAACAGCAATGCTTTCGGGATCGCGCCAGTCGGGCTGGGCGATGATGGCCACCTTAAAGCCGCGGGACTCCAGCACCCGGCTGATGATGGCAGGGCCGAAGGAGGAATGGTCTACATAGGCATCGCCGATCACGTAGACGAAATCGGCCTGCTGCCACCCCCGTTTTTTCATATCGTCCATGGAAATGGGAAGAAAATCCTTCATTGCGACACCCTGAAATCAAAAGGTTCTGCCGGAGCCGGAATGGCTGGAGCCGGAGGAGCTGGTATGAGACGACGAATAGGAGGAGCCGCCGCCGGAGGAGCCTCCGCTGCTTCTGCCATCGTCCTTGGGCAGCGGATCGTAGTGGGTAGAGGTCCTCTCATAGAGGAAGACGGCAGAGCCGCCCAGGTTGCGGAAGGAATTCTTTACCACATATTCGTTGGCATCCTCTTTCTTATGAGGCTTTTTCATGGCGCGAAGCCCCGCCATATAGGAGAAGAATGCATAGATGCCGCCGCCTATGGCGATGAGAATGCCCGATACCGTCCAGCCGAAGGCAGACTTGTTGACTCTGCCCGTGCGCAGCAGATGCTCAAGATCGGACAGGAACTGCTCTGTTCCTGCCTGGGGGCTCTCGATGGTCTTATCGCTTGCCTTGTTCATCAGACGGTTTTCGTTGACCGTGGTCATCAGCTCGCCTGAGATTCCCTCGTAGTGGACCGCCGAGTGAACATAGCCTTTGGAAAAAACAGTCAGCAGGATGCCCTTACGCTCCGCGCCAAGCCCCAGGCCGTTGTATTCATAGAACGCTTCGGCATACTCATAAGCGCCCATTTCAAAGTACGAATCGGCATAATGAAGCACCACATCCAGGCCGTATTGGTCGGAAAGCTGCTGCGCCTGCGCCTCGTAGGCTGCCCGCTCTTCGGAAGTCAGGATGCCTGCATCGTCGCAGACATGGCCGGTGAAATAGGGCTGCTGCGCCTCAAAACGGCTGGCGCGATCTGCGGTTTCGTTCCGGTCCGGATACCAGGCGGGGGCATAGGGGATCCCCTTGGTATACAAAGTCTCGACCGTATCGAGCCAGTCCAGAATGCCCTCGGCAAAGGCACCCTCGGTTCCGCCGACGGCCCGCTTAAAGGCGTAATAGAGCACATCGTCCATGGTATTTGCAATGGATTCGGTGTACAGGCTCATAGCGTCCGGCCCTGTCTGGCTGACCCAAAAGCCCCGGGTATCGGGATCCATGCAGACATACAGACAGCAGCCCTCCCGGTCGCCGCCGATGCCGTAGCCGTTGTAATCGTAAAAATCATCAGCGACCTCCATGCGGCTCTTGCCCCAGGTGGAGGTATTAGTATAGATGACGGCATCCTTGCCGCAATGGTCGGTCAGAAGAGCGATCCGCTCTGCGATGGCCTTTTCTTCGTCATCGCTTAAGATATCCGCATCATCCACCACACGGGGAGCATCCGGGTCGTTGAAGAAGGAGAACTTACTCATATCCTTCGGATACCAGTCGGGAAGCTCTTCGCTGCTCACAGCCTCCTGCGCCGGGTCTGCGGCAGGGTCAGTCGCGGGCTGGGATGCAGGCTCTGCTACGGCCGGGGCCTCCGGCTCTGGCTGTGGTGCAGGCTCCTGCGCTGCAGCTTCGCTGCCCGGTCTGGTCATGACCGGAGCTTCTTTCGTGTCGGTCGCTTTGGCCAGAAGACCGTCGGAATCGGGGGTAACTTCGTTGTCTCTGCACTCGGCGGCGATCATGCCCAAAGGATAGTAGAGCACGCCCCAGTCGCCGAATTTTTCATAAAAGTCGGAATAAGCATGGGCTTCGATATATGCGACATAGTCCTCATCGATGAGCCGCTGCGCCCTGCCGAAAAGCTTTACGTGTACCTCCCTGGTGGCAGGGCAATAGACAGCCACGGCTCCGTCGCGGTCTTTGCCGTAGCCGTAAAGGCCTGCCTCATAAAGCTCGGCCGCAAAGTCATCCATGGTATAGGAGTCATCATAAGAAGTCTCTTCGATGCAGGCAAGCACAAAATCAAGGCCGTACAGCTCCGCACACGAAGCGGAATAGGCTTGCAGATCGGACAGGTCCTTATCGGAAAAAAGACCTGTTTCATCATATACCCGCAGATAGGTCTCGTCGTACAATCCGCCTGCGAAGACCAGAGAAACGGAGGAAAGGATCATAAATGCAGCAAGGGCTGCAGCAAGGATACGTTTCATTTGAATTTCCTCCTATAATCCCATGAAATAACGGATCGCTGTAATGCCGCACAACACGGCAGCACCGCTCAGCAGCCTGCTCAGATAGTAGAATATCTTTGCTTTTTTATCGTCGGGAAGAGCGCCGACCACCTTGCCGGTCTGCCCGTTCACCGCATAGGAATAGGTCTTTCCCTGGGATGTGATATTGAACAGATAGATGGGCAGCAGCATATATTTGGCCTCCAGCTCGGCCTTGATATTGCCGGTGCTGGAGCGGATCGCGTAGCCGCTCACCGTCGAACGGGCCGCCGCATAGGCCGTTGCCAGCATGCGATTCCGCGCTCTGTTTGCGATGCTTTGCCCGTTGACATCGAACCGGTCTGCCGCAAAGCCGGCCAGATAGGCCTTGTCGAAAGCGACCGCCTGGGTCAGATCGAAGGGCTCAAGCGTATCCATGACAGCGTCATCAAAATCCTTTCCCGCATCCACGGGAAGTCCCTCAAAATCCAGACTGATATTGCGATAGATATCGTAATAGCGGTCGGTGGTTACCTTATAATCGCCCTCCCGGCGGGTCGTAGAGGTGATGCCGGTATAATGAACAGGCCCGGACAGATGGCCGCTGAAGATCCAAAAAGGCACATAGATACCGGTGACCGTTCCGATCTTTGCATCCCGGAAGAAGTGCCGCGAGATCATCTTTTTCTTCTTTTTATAGAACCGGTCGACGGCTGCGGGCAGCTCATCGGAGGTGATCTTAAAGGGCACGATGCCGTCGGGCCGCAGATTGCCAGACACCTTGTCGGTCAGAACCACATGATTTCCGCAATAGGGGCAGGTAAGGGAGATCTGCTCCCAGTCGGAGATCAGATCGGCCCCGCAGGACTGGCAATGATAGACGGGCAGCGGCTCCGCATTCGGATCGATGACTTTGTCCTGAAAGTCCTTCAGATCAAAGCCGCTGACCTCCCCCTTCTTTTCGGCCAGCTCTTTGGCCTGCGCTGCCGTCATTTCCGCTTCGCCCTTCTGGTTCAGCGCTAAAGTGGTGCCGCAGAAGCTGCAGGTCAGCTGCTGGGTCTTGATATCAAATTCCATCGGTGCGCCGCAGGCGGGGCACTTTGTTTCTTCTACACGGCTCATTTGTTCTTCCTTTTGCAATTCATTTTGCTGCACAAAAAGATACACTTATCTAACATATTATTATATAAAAAAAAGACCCGTTTCTCAACGGGTCTTTCAATACTTTTGGAGGATCAAAGGGGGTGCAGAGCCCCGGCAGACATTTATTTGATCCCGAAATTGGAGTTGAGCAGGCGGATCCCCGTTTCGGTTTTGAACCAGGCATCTCTCGTATGGATCACGTTTTCCGCTGAAACATCCTTTTCGTCGGAATTGACCAGGTAATCGGCCTCCAGCAGGATCTGGTAATCCGGTCCGTCCACCATGGAGACGGTATGGTGATGACCGACCAAATAAGAGATCCGGTCGACCTGCTCTGCGGTCAGACCGCAATCCGAAAAGAAGTCGTAGACCATGGCGGCGCCCTCCTTCTCCTGCACCGGGCCCTGGCAGTGGCCGTATTTTTCACGGCACATGGGGCAGGCAATGTCGTGGACGATGGCTGTAGCTTCAAGGACAAACAGGGTCTCTTCATCCAGCCCCTCCTGCTCGCCGATGGTCTTTGCGTAGGTCCAGACCTTCATGAAATGGTTGATGCTTTTTCGGTTTCCGTCGGAAAAGAGGATCATCTTTTCCATGATCTGTGCAACGGTCATTGTCGTTTCTCCTTTCTGTCTGATGGAATAAACAGCTTTTGCGCCGCAAGGTCGATGCCTTCCAGCTTAAGAAGTGCGATCTTTTTCTCCAGGCCGCCGGCATAGCCGGTAAGGCTTCCCGATGCGCCGACCACCCGGTGGCAGGGAATCAGGATGGAGATGGGGTTATGGCCCACAGCGCCTCCCACCGCCTGCCCCGACATGGAGGTCTTTCCCATGCGCTGCGCAGCCAGCCGGCCTACCTCGCCGTAGGTCATGAGCGTGCCCCTGGGAATCCGGGTCAGGATCTGCAGCACGGTCAT
>JABUTE010000105.1 GCA_021443825.1 Bacillota bacterium | reverse complement strand
AGGCGGAAAGGCCGTCTTTAACGGAGGCACGTATTCTGGATACCGTTATGCTGTCGCGAGCGCGCGGGCCAGTGTTGAGCTCCTGTTTAACGGCGGCACCTTTTTCAAACCGAGCGGAACGGACTCCAGTTTTTCGACTGTGGCTGTGTATACCTCCAATGAGTTTACGTTTAACGGAGGTAAATACTACGGAAATGTTGAGATCGATTACGTGGTCCAATCCCCTGACGGATTGAATCTGAAGGATCATCTCGGTACAGGCGTAAAGGTCTATATCAACGGTGTCTTAGCAAGCGATGAGGCGCTCCGAAGCAGACAGGTCACCGGAGATCCCATCGAGTTCAAAAAATGATCTGTCTTGAAATCGGGCATTGATGAGGTAACATATTATGAAAAATATCTATATCAACGGCAGCGTCTATACCGGAGAGCTTCCCCTTGTGCAGGCCTTTGCCGAAGAGAACGGTGTGTTTGTATTTGCCGGAACCGATGAGGACGCCAAGGCTCTTGCCAAGGAGGGCGACCGGATCACCGATCTGAAGGGCTCCTTCGTGTGCAGCGGCTTTAACGACAGCCACATGCATCTGGTCAATTTCGGAGCCTCTCTCATGAGCGCTCAGCTGGCAAAGCATACCGCAAGCCTTGCCGATCTGCTGCAGTGTTTGAGGGATTTTGCGGCAGAGCATCCCGTCGCGCCGGGCCAGTGGCTGCGGGGCCGCGGCTGGAACCAGGATTACTTTACCGATGTATGCCGCATGCCTGACCGGTGGGATCTGGATCAGGTCTCCACAGAATATCCCATTCTCATCACCCGCTGCTGCGGCCATGCCCTGGTGGTCAACAGCAAGGCACTCGAACTGCTGGGCCTTACGGCCGATGTACAGCAGCCGGAGGGCGGCGCCATCGGCATGGAAAACGGCCAGCTGGACGGCCGATTCTTTGACAATGCCATGGGGCCTGTCTACGCGGCAATTCCCGTTCCCGGCAAAGAAGATATCAAAGACATGATCCGCATCGCCTGCAAGGCGTTAAACAGCTACGGTGTTACCAGCTGCCAGAGCGACGATTATTGCGCATACCGTGCCGTTCCCTGGCAGGTCTATAACCAGGCCTATCAGGAGCTGGAGGCCTCCGGAGAGCTGACGGTTCGCGTCTACGAGCAGTGCAACTTTACGACGCTTCCTGCACTTCAGGAATTCGTCGAAGCCGGCAATGGGTCGGGCAAGGGCTCCGATCTGTTTAAGATCGGACCTCTTAAGATGCTTGGCGACGGTGCCCTGGGCGCCCGCACGGCCTATCTGACAAGGCCTTATGCCGATGCTCCCTCCACCTGCGGCCTTCCCGTATTTACCCAGCAGACCCTGGATGAGATGATCGGCTATGCCAACGAACACGGTATGCATGCCGCCGTTCATGCCATCGGAGACGCCTGCCTGGATCAGGTGCTGGATGCCATCGAAAAGGCCCTTACCGCCCATCCGAAAACAGACCACCGCCACGGCGTCGTTCACTGCCAGATCAGCCGCCCCGATCAGCTGGAGCGGATCGCCCGCCTGGGCCTTCATATCTATGCCCAGAGCATCTTTTTAGACTACGACAATCACATCGTCGAGCCACGGGTGGGCAAAGAGCTGGCGCAAAGCAGCTATTGCTGGAAGACCCTGATGAAGAAGGGCGTTTCTGTCAGCAACGGCACCGACTGCCCGGTGGAGCTTCCCTTTGCCTTGGGCGGCATTCAATGCGCCGTCACCCGCACCTCGTTATATGACAACGTAGGTCCTTATCTTCCGGAAGAAGCCTTTACCGTGCAGGAAGCTCTCGACAGCTATAGTGTCCGCTCGGCAGAAGCCAGCTTCGAAGAAACGGTCAAGGGGCGCATCGCCCCGGGCATGCTGGCCGATTTTGTCGTGCTGGAGCAGGATCCCTTTGCTGTCGATCCTGCGACCATCAAAGATATCAAGGTCCTTGAGACCCGGCTGGGAGGCAAAAAAGTATTTTAGCAAGTCTCTTCACCGAAGACCGAAACCGGTTTTCGGTGATTTTTTTCTGAAATCTGCGGCTCTTTGCTGTTTTCTCATTGCAAGCCTTGGCTGCATAGTTTACAATATTTGTGCTTTTTGAAATCACAACCCACAGGAGAGCGATCAGATGAGAATTAATGCAGGCGAACTGAAAGGCAGACGGCTCCTTTCTCCGCGCAACGACAGGATCCGTCCCACCAACGACAAGGTAAAAGAAGCCATGTTCAGCATGCTTCTGCCCTGGATGGAGGGCGATTTTACCGTCGTCGACCTGTTTACCGGCTCCGGCAATCTGGGCATCGAGGCCATCAGCAGGGGAGCGAAAAGAGTCTTTTTTTCCGACAGCAGCAGAGAAAGCCTCAGCCTTGCCAGAGAAAACATCAGCCTGTGCGGGGTAGAAGACAGGGCCATCCTTCTCAATGGCGATTTTAAATCCAATATCAAACGGATCAACGAGCCGGTGGATATCTATCTGCTGGATCCGCCCTATGCCGACGGCTGCATCCTGCCTGCCCTGCAGGCCATCGAAGAAAAAGGAAATCTCAGGCCGGGCGGGGTCATCGTCTGCGAGCATTCCCACAAGGACCGCCTTCCCGAAGAGGTGGGCAGCTTCGTAGCCATCAAAGACCGCAAATACGGCGCCATCGGCGTCACCATCTATCAGCAGAAGGCGTATGCGGCATCGGCCGTCGAGAACGATACCGCAAAAAGCAGGGAGGAGAGCGATGTATAAAGCATTGATCGCCGGAAGCTTCGATCCGGTCACCGTCGGCCATCTGGATATGATCCGCAGGGCTTCACGCCTTTGCAAGGATCTGACCGTCGGGGTATTCCGCAATTATTCCAAGCCCGGCATGTTTACCGTTGAACAGCGGATCGAAATGCTGCGCGCCTGCACGAAGGATCTGCCCAATGTGACCGTCACATCCTTTGAGGGCCATCTGGCTAACTATGTGCTTGCCAACGGCTACGATGCGGTGATCCGCGGGCTTCGCAGCGGCATGGACTTTGAATATGAGCTGCAGCTTTCGCAGATCTACGAAAGCTTTTACAAGGGGCGGGTCGAAACGCTGTATATCATGACCTCCCCCCAATATTCCTTTGTTACATCGTCCGTCGTAAGAGAGAACTTCATGCTGAAGGCAGACGTATCCGACTGGGTGCCTGACGGCGTGCTTGAGCTCATGAATCAATATTATAAGGGAGAATCAAAATGAACGTATTAGATCTGCTCGACGAGCTGGAAGAAGTCGTCAAAATGGGAAATCAGGTGCCTGTTGTCCGCAAGGTCATGGTCGATCCCAACGAGATCCTGGAGATCATCAAAGACATCCGTCTGGAGCTGCCCGATGAGATCCAGCAGGCCCAGTACATCCGCAACGAAAGAACCCGTATTCTCGACGAAGCAAAGGCAGAATACGAATCCATCATCAAAGAGGCCGAGGTAAAGGCAAACGCTCTCATCGAAAACGATGAGATCACCCTGAAGGCAAAGGCGAAAGCCGAAGATATCCTGCGGATCGCCAGCGAAAACTCCGCCATTATGAAGATGAGCATTCTGGACTATACCGATAACATGCTCTATAACCTGCAGGAAAAGGTCGATCAGCTGTATGCCGGTTACTTTACCGATATGTTCGACAATCTGCAGTCCACCTTCGAAAAGATCAATGCCAACATCTCTGCCTCCAGAACCGAGGTGAAGGATCAGATCTACCGCTCTCAGATGGAAAACGAGAACAAGTAGGGAATGAAGGTCTGCGGAATCATCTGCGAATTCAATCCTCTGCATAACGGCCATCAATATCTGCTGGACCGGGTCCGCCAGGAGGGCGGTGCCGATGCCGTCGTCTGCGTCATGAGCGGCGATTTCGTTCAGCGGGGCTATCCGGCTCTGCAGGATAAGCACCAAAGAGCGAAGGCTGCTGTTTTATGCGGGGCCGATCTGGTGCTGGAGCTTCCCGTTTACTATGCGGTGAACGGCGCTTCGGAGTTTGCCCGGGGCGGGGTGCGGATCCTGCACGGCCTTGGCTGCATCGATATGCTTGCTTTTGGCATGGAGTCGCAGAATGCCGCTGCTCTGCAGCAGCTGGCAGACCTGCTTTCGCAAAAGCAGCCGGAATTTGAGCAGGCCCTGAAGGAGCCCCTTTCTCGGGGGCTCAGCTATCCGACAGCCTTGTCTGCGGCTGGAAGGACCCTTGGCATTCCGATTCCTTCCTCCCCCAACGATATCCTCGCATTGGAGTATATCCGCAGCTCTATGAAAGAGGGGGCAGAGTGGAGTTATTTTGGAGTTGAAAGAAAAGGAGCAGGTCACAACGAAGACACTCCGGTGAACGGCTTTGCGTCGGCCTCCTATCTTCGAAACGGACTGAAAAACGGCCGTCTGCCCGATGCGGCTCTTACCGCGCTGATGCCGCCGGCTTCTCTTACAATCCTGAAAGAATCGCCCCTGTTTGACCAGCCCTGCGAGGATCGCTATTATCAGATCCTGCGAAGCCTTCTGCTGTCGGAGGATCCCGCCCGGCTTGCTCTTGCATTGGAGATGGGCGAGGGGCTGGAGCATCGGTTCAAGGCAGCCCTGCAGACTTGTGATTCCCTGGACGGGCTGATCCATGCAGTCAAAACGAAGCGCTATACCTACGGGCGTATCAGCCGCATTCTGGCCCAGCTTGCCCTCGGACTCAAGAAAGAGACCTACCGAAAGGCCGTCTGCGAAAAGCAGACCTACGCAAAGGTGCTGGCGTTTAACGAAACGGGGGCTGGGCTTCTTGCCGCCTGTAAAAAGGAGGGCACGCTTCCCATCGTATCCAACGTCAATAAGGTGCCCGAGGATGTTCCTTACAAAGCCCTTCTTGACAGCGACTGCAGAGCAAGCGATCTGTATTCCGTTCTGACCGACCGGCCCATCGGCCCTCATTCCGACCGCAGCCGCATCCCGGTTTTGATGAAAAACAGCAGAGGCGGCAGGTAAATTCAGAAAATCTCTTGAAAACATTCTGTTTTCATGATTTAATAAATTGCTAATTTTGGTCATATTATTTAAAAATATGTAAAAAGGAGACAAATAAATGAAGGTTTTAGTAATTAACTGCGGAAGCTCTTCCCTGAAGTATCAGGTTCTGAACATGGAAGACGAGAGCCTCCTGTGCAAGGGTCTTGTTGAAAAGATCGGTATCGACGGCTCCATGCTGACCCACTCCAAGGTCGGTGCTGACAAGTTCGTCGTAGAGCAGCCCATGAAGGATCACACCGATGCCATTCAGCTGGTTCTGGATGCACTGGTCGACAAGGATCACGGCGTTCTGGCATCCATGGATGAGCTGCAGGCAGTCGGTCACAGAGTCCTCCACGGCGGCGACAAGTTCACTGCTTCCATCGTAGTTGACGAAAAGGTCAAGGAGACCATCAGAGAGTGCTTCCCCCTCGGACCTCTCCACAATCCCGCAAACCTGATGGGTATCGAAGCCTGCGAAAAGCTGATGCCTCATACTCCCCAGGTCGCTGTATTCGATACCGCATTCCATCAGACCATGCCCGCTAAGAGCTTCATGTATGCTCTCCCCTATGAATATTACGAAAAGCACTCTGTAAGAAAGTACGGCTTCCACGGCACCTATCACAGATACATCGCGCAGACCGCAGCAAAGATGCTGGGCAGCGAGACCGGCGAAGGACTGAAGATCATCTCCTGCCACCTGGGCAACGGTGCTTCTCTGGCTGCCATCAAGGACGGCAAGGTCTATGATACCTCCATGGGTCTCACCCCGCTGGAAGGTCTGATCATGGGCACCCGCTGCGGCGACATCGACCCCGCTGCTGTTCCCTTCATCGCTGAAAAGGAAGGGCTCACCATGAAGGAAATGGACACCGTTATGAACAAGAAGTCCGGTATTCTGGGCATCTCCGGTGTATCCTCCGACTTCAGAGATGTAGAAGCAGCTGCTGACGCAGGCAACGAAAGAGCACAGCTGGCTCTGGATATGTTCGTACAGAGAGTAAAGCATTACATCGGTGCCTATGCTGCCGAAATGGGCGGCGTCGATGCCATCGTATTCACCGCAGGTCTGGGCGAAAACGGCAAGACCACCAGAGCTGCCATCTGCAAGGATATGGAATTCCTGGGCATCAAGATGTGCGACAAGTGCAACGACGTTCGCGGCAAGGAAGCCTTCCTCAACACCGCAGATTCCAAGGTCAAGCTGCTGCTGATCCCCACCAACGAAGAGCTGATGATCGCAAGAGATACTCTGGAGC
>JABUTE010000117.1 GCA_021443825.1 Bacillota bacterium | reverse complement strand
GTATTGGGCCTTTCTTTTTGGAAAATGGATTCCGCCAAAGCGATGCTGAAAATCAGAGCCCGCTCCTACAAGCCGGTCTCTGTCAATGAGACCGGACCGTCGGAATTGGTCGCCCTCAATGAGGGAACCACCCTGCAGATGCTGCAGGCCACCTATTGGATCGAACAAAGGAAGTCTTCCGGAGCGGATCCTTCGGCAGTATTATGGAACAGCGAGGCGATCCAATACTTCAACTATACAAACCGCAAGATGCTGGGCATCGGCAATGTGCTGTTCGATTTCGAGGAGATCGGCGACGTCTATGCCGGAAAATCGGTTCTGACCCTGATCAACGAGCTGATCGACTCCTTCAAGGGCTTTCAGGGGTTTTACGTCAATGACGAATATGCAGAGCAGGCGTATTTCGATCAATTGATCGAAAATACCGGCAAAAGCCGGGTTCCTGAGCTGGTCACTCCCCGGTACGGGATCGCCGTCCGGCGGGAAGCCCTGCAGCGCCTTCCTTCGGAGGATATGCTGCAGACGAAGAACGGAACCCTGTATTATGACCGCATGGCCAATACAGAGCTGCTTCCCTTTGAACCGGTGGTCGTTTTGTGGAGCTCTGCCGATGAGACGTATAGCCTTGTGGTCTGCCGGTCGTGCGGCGGCTGGGTAAAAAGCGATGCCATCGCCTATTGCCGTGATAAGCAGGAATGGCTGGATGCTCAAGACCCGGAGCGCTTTCTGACAGTCACGGGAAAGGAGCTTCATCTGACTGTGGATCCGTATACGCCCCAGCTTTCCGGGATGACGCTGCCCATGGGCACCAGGCTGGCCCTCGTTCCTTTGGAAGAGCAGCCTTCCCAGCTCCATGGCCGCAGTACCTTCGGCTGTTATGTGGCATCCGTTCCGACCCTGGCAGACGACGGCTCTCTTACCTATACTCTGCAGCCGATTCCAGTCACCGAGGATGTGCATATCGGGTATCTGGAATTCACCGAAGAAAACGTGCTTACGCAGGCCTTCAAGCATCTGGGCGCCCTGTACGGCTGGGCCGGGGCCAACAATGCCCAGGATTGCTCCGGCTATGCAAAGGAGGTCTATGCCTGCTTTGGCATCACGCTTCCCCGCACCTCTGCAGCCCAGATCCGGATGCAGTCGGTCAAAACCTATGATCTTCGGTTTGCTTCGGCAGAGCATAAGCTTGCGCTTTTGAAAAAGGCACCTGCAGGATCGATCCTGTACCTGCCCGGCCACATCATGCTCTATACCGGCATGGTAAGCGGCGAGCCGTACGTCATCAGCTCCGTTGGGTCCATCGTTTCGGAAAGCACCCCCGAGGGGTGCGAGATCCAGACCAATCAGGTCGCTCTTACCTCATTGCTGCAGACCCTTCGCAGCGACCGTTCTACCTGGCTTGATTCCGTTACGGCGATGGTGGTCATGGAGCAGTAAGCGCAAGTTTCTTCACACAGTGCCTTCGTTTTGTGCTATAATAAATCGGTAAAACAGTAATTACTTTTTTGAAAATAGAGGTATAAAAATGAAAGTATGCGTTGTTGGCATGGGCTACATCGGCCTGCCTACTTCTTTGATGATGGCATCTCACGGCGTCGATACCGTCGGTGTCGATTACGATGCCTCCAAGATCGCATCTCTTAAGGCCGGCCACGTCACCTTTGAGGAAGAGGGCCTGGAAGAGCTGTTTCATGACGCTGTTAAGGCCGGCATCTCCTTTGAGACCGGCTATCCTGCAGCCGATATGTATGTCATCTCGGTTCCCACGCCCTACGATAAAGATACCAAAAAGATCGACGCCTCCTATGTGACCGCAGCCGTCAAAAGCGTTTTGAAGGTCTGCCCCAGGGGCGCCATCCTTTCCATCGAATCCACCATTTCGCCCGGCACCATCGACCGCTTCGTTCGCCCCGCCGTCGAAGAAGAGGGCTTCGTCATCGGAAGAGATGTTCATCTTGCCCATACGCCGGAGCGGATCATTCCCGGCAACATGGTCTATGAGCTGCTGCACAACTCCCGCACCATCGGCGTTGATGAGCCCGCTGTCGGCGAACAGGTCAAAGAGGTCTATGCATCGTTCTGTCAGGGCTCCATGGTCATCACCGATATTCGCACGGCAGAGATGACCAAGGTGGTCGAAAACACCTACCGCGATATCAACATCGCCTTTGCCAACGAGCTGGCGAAGATCTGTCGCGAAGACGACATGGATGTTTACGAGATCATCCGCATCGCCAACATGCATCCCAGAGTCAACATTCTGCAGCCCGGCCCCGGTGTGGGCGGCCATTGCATCTCGGTCGATCCCTGGTTTCTGGTCGGCGATTACCCGGAGCTTTCCAAGCTGATCCACACGGCCCGTCTCACCAACGACGGCATGCCCGACTTCGTTCTGCAGCGCATGGCTGAGATCATGAAGGAAAACGGCATCACCGATATGAGCCGCGTGGGCATGTACGGCCTTACCTATAAAGAAAACGTAGACGATGTGCGCGAGAGCCCGACCCTGCAGCTGCTGGAAAGACCCCAGTCCGAAGGCCTGAAGATCTACGATCCCTGGGTCAAAAGAGATCTTGTCGCGCATCAATACCACGATCTGGATGCCTTCCTTGGCGATGTCGATATGGTCGTCGTCATGGTGGGCCACAGCCAGCTGAAGGAAGCTTTCGAAAAGCTTGCCGGCAAGGTGGTGCTCGACACCAGAAACATCTGCCCTGCAGGAGATAAGGTCTACAAGCTGTAGCTGCATCTTTTCAACCGTTATTACCGGCTGTGCCGGTGCAAACGCCACGGCAAGGCCGATAGTATATTTTTAGTTTTATTATCAAAAGGGGGAAACATGAAAAAAACAAGATTGTTCAGCTGCCTGCTGATCATGGCCATGCTGGTAATGAGCATGTCTGTGACTGCATCCTTCGCAGCGTCCACATCCGAAACCATCAAAATGGATTCCAAGGGCCAGCCCAACGATGATGAAGGCGACGGCTGGGAATACGACGGCGATACGCTGATCCTGGATGACGAAGATCTCACCTTTAAGATCTCCGGCACCTGCAAGGTCGATATAGAACTGAAGGCCGGAACCTTAAGCTCCGGCACTGTATCGGGCGATCTGACCATCGGAGAAGACGGAATCGTCACCGGCGGCACTTACAAGGGCGACGTCGAAAACGAGGGCGCCATCAAGGGCGGCACCTTCGACGGCTCCAAGAAGACCGTCACCAATGCCGGCGGCATCATCAGCAGCGGCACCGTCAAGGTCACCGTCAACAATGAAGACGGAACCTTAAGCGGCGGCACCTACTCCACCACCGTCAACAACGAGTCCGTGATCACCGGAGGAACCTTCACCGGCGCGCTCAACAACAAAGAAGACGGTCTGATCAACGCCAAGAAGGGCACCTTTAAGGGCGCTGTCAAGAATCTGGGAGGCATCATCAAGGCCGGCACCTTCAGCGGCGCTGTTACCAATGGCGACGCGAAAGACGATGATTACGAGAATGCTACCATCGAAGGCGGCACCTTCGACGGAACCGTTACCAACTACGCCGTCATCGAAGGCGGCGAATTCAACGGCAAGGTCACCAGCTACAACACCATCGAAGGCGGTGAGTTTAACGAGCTGGTCACCCTGAAAGACAGCTCTCTGTATTCCCTTGCCGTTAACGGCGGCTCCTTTATGGGCATCGATTTCGACACCAAGAAGTTCGATGAAGAAGACATTGACGAATCCTGCGAATTCATGATCAAGTCTGTCTGCAAGGGCACCGGTGTTATTTCCGTTCCCAAGACCGGCGAATACGATGAGACCATTAAGGTGGGCGTTACCACACCCCAGGGCGTTACTCTGGAGTCCATCTCTGCCGTCGACGGCAACGGCAGCAAGGTGAAGCTGACCTCCAAGAGCGGCTATTACACCTTCGCTATGCCCAGCAACGGCGTTACCGTAACCGCGACCTTCTCCGACTACGATACCAGCAGCCTGATCAAGGAGGTTCGCGTCTACATCGACGAACCGGAATACGACGAAAAGCTGGGTAAGGCTTCCGTATCCTCTACCACCACCGCTTATTCCATTAAGAGCACCGAATGGCTGGTCGACGATGAAGAAGTAGGCTCCAGCTATACTCTGGACGTGGATGAAGAGCCTTCGGTAACTATCGAGATCAAGGCCAATACCGGCAACGAATTTACCGATTCTCCCACCGTCTATCTCAACGGCGTAAAGGCGTCCGTCGAATCTTCCTCTTCTTCGCTGATCACCATCACCAAGGACTATAAGGCCATCAAGAAGAGCACCCACGGTCACAGCTATTCCGGCAAATATACCGATACCGAGCACTGGAGAGTCTGCGATTGCGGCGACATCATCGAAAAGGAAGCACATACCTACGATAAGAACGGCAAGTGCACCGTCTGCGGCGCTGTCAAGGCCGTTGCCACCATCCCCTTTACCGATGTCAAGAGCAGCAACTATTACTACAATGCAGTTGTCTGGGCCTATAACGCAAAGCCTCAGGTAACCGACGGTCTGAATGCCACCACCTTCGGCCCCAACAACACCTGCACCAGAGGCCAGGTCGTCACCTTCCTGTGGAGAGCTGCCGGTGAGCCTGCACCCAAGACCACCAATAATCCCTTTACCGATGTAAAGGCGACCGACTACTTCTATAAGCCGGTCCTTTGGGCATACGAAAAGGGCATTACCGACGGAACCTCCAAGGATAAGTTCAGCCCCAACAGCACCTGCACCAACGCTCACGTGCTCACCTATGTATGGAGAGCCATCGGATCTCCCAACAAGGATGCCAATGCGACCAACTGGTACGACGATGCTTATTATTGGGCAAAGTACAACGGCATCATCAACGGAAGCTACACCGGAACCTACAACCTCCAGGGAAGCTGCCCCAGAGCCAACGTTGTATTCTATCTCTATCAGTACAATCAGATCTCTGCGCAAAAGTAAGCAGGGCTGCAGCAACTGAAAGCAAACCATAAAACAAGACCTTCCGAAGCGATTCGGAAGGTCTTTTTCTGTGTCTATTTGTCTCTATCGTAGGGGAAGCCTGTCAGCGGCTCTGCTGCAGCAGCTCGGCTGCCTGGGCTCTGGCCGAGTCTGTGATCTCGGTTCCCGAAAGCAGTCTGGCCAGCTCTTCCAGCCGTTCCTCCTGCGAAAGGGGAACGACGGTGGTGCGGGTGCTGCTGTCGTCGCTCATCTTTTTGATCAGATAGTGGTGATCGCCCATGGCTGCGATCTGGGGCAAGTGGGTGATGCAGATGATCTGGTGGCTCTTTGCGATGGAGCGCAGCTTTTCACCGACGATGCCTGCCGTGGCACCGCTGATGCCGGTGTCGATCTCATCGAATATCATGGTGGGAATTCCGTCCAGATCGCCGATGATCCTTTTCAGGGCAAGCATGATGCGCGAAAGCTCGCCGCCGCTGGCTACCTTGGCCAGAGGCCTCAGCTCTTCGCCCTTGTTGGCGCTGATGAGAAATTCCACCAGATCGGAGCCGTTTTCGGAAGGGGTGCCGGTGCGAAAGCTGACGTCAAAAATGGCATTCTTGAAATTCAGCTCGGTCAGCTCCCGGTTGACATTGCGGCAAAGCAGATCGGCTGTCTGCCGGCGAAGCTCTGTGAGCCTGGCTGCTGCGCTGTCGTATTGATTTTTGTTGGTCACGAAGGCCTGCTCAAGGCTGCGGATCTTTTCGTCGCTGTTTTCCAGATCTTCCAGCTGTGCCTTTGCGTTTTCTGCATAGGAAAGAGCTGCTTCGACGGTTCCTCCGAATTTCCGCTTGATGCGGTTGATCTGCTCCAGGCGTTCGATGGCATCGTCCAGCTGGGCAGGGGAAAAGGAGACTCGGTCGATCATATGGCGAAGACCGTTGTTCAGATCATCGATCCGGTAGTACAGGTCGCTGAGCTCCTCCGTCAGAGCCTTGATGTCGGCTGAAAAGCCTTCCACCGACTGAAGACGGGAAACGCTGTCTCCGATGGCGTCAAGGGCATTGGTCTCGCCGGAAAACAGGCTCTGGTAAGACGCAGACAGATTCTGATAGATCTGCTCGGAATGCTGCATCACGGCGATCTGTTCTTCCAGAAGGATGTCTTCTTCGGGCTGCAGACGGGCGGCTTCGATATCAGCCACCTCCATGGAAAGCAGGTCGCGCTGCCGCTGGGCTTCCTTCAGATTCTTGCGAAGGGCCGCCAGTTCTGCCGCAGCTTTCGTAAAAGCCTGGTAGGAGGCAGATGTCTGCTGCTTTGCCTGCTGCAGCCGGTCGTCTCCGAACAGGTCGAGGATCTCCAGGTGGTTTTCCGGATCCAGCAGCGACTGGTGGTCGTACTGGCCGTGGATGTCGGCGATGCCCTTGCAAATGCTG
>JABUTE010000164.1 GCA_021443825.1 Bacillota bacterium | reverse complement strand
ATCTTAAGCTGTTCTCTGTCCTCACGGCCTTCAAGTCTGGAAGAATCCATGGGAATTATCATATCCAGAGTCTCAACATCGAACTCCGATGGATCCACCTGCTCCACCAGATCATCGGCAGTTGCAGTTGCACCCTTGTTCCACATATATAATCTCCAGGCAGAAACACCTGCAATAATCACAATTGCTGCAATTAGCACTATATGTACAATTGTTGTCTTTTTCATTATATTCACCCACAAGTATTCACGGTCTATTCGGCCGCAATTTTCTGTTCAAGTATTTCTATGGCTTTGTTTACCTGATTGTCGTCTCCGGTTTGTTCAGCCGTTTCATAATCATATTCCAATTCTATATCAGGTTCAATACCAACTCCGTGAATATTTTGTCCGGAAGGTGTGAAATATGCACTGGTTGTTATTTTTATTGCCGATCCGTCAGAAAGCTGTTTAATGGACTGGACTATTCCCTTTCCGTAGGTGGTGGTTCCCACCAGAGGCGCAGCGGCATTGTCCTGAATACCGGCTGCCAGGATCTCCGACGCCGATGCCGAATTCCCGTTGACAAGAAGCACGAAGGGCAAAGAGGTCTTTCCGTCTTTTGTCGTATAGTATTCTCTGTTTCCGTCGTGGTCCTCGGTATAGACAACGGTCGCCTTATCCAGCAGCTCGTCGGCTACCTTGATGGCACTGGTGACCACTCCGCCGCCGTTGTTTCGGATATCCAGCACGAAGCCGATGGCACCGCTGTCTTCCAGCCCGGTCAGCGCCTTTTTGAAATCGCTGTAGGTCGGATCCTCGAACGAGGTGATCTGAATGTAGCCGATGCCGTCTTCCAGCAGCTCGCTCTTGACGGTGTTGGCCTGGATACGGCGCCTTGTCAGCTCCACATCGAAGACCTGATCGCCCCGCTGCAGGGTCAGCACCACCTTGGTTCCGGCCTCGCCTCTTGCATGCGAGGCGCATTCCGACAGCTCATCACCGGTATAGGCAACGCCGTCCACCTTAAGGATCAGGTCGTTGACCCGAACGCCGGCCTCTTCCGCCGGAGCGCCCTCGGTAACACCGGCGGCATAGACGTGGGCATAATCGTCGGTAGGCGACATGGTGATGCCGATGCCGGAATAATCGCCGGTGGCATTGATCATCATGTTCTCAAACTGCTCTTCGCTCAGATACTGGGAATAAGGATCCTCCAGCGCGGCAAACAGCCCGTAGTAGATCCCCTCCAACAGCTGATCCTGATCCACCTCGGTATAGTAGGTATCAGAGATATATTCCCGAAGAGCCTCCGCCTTCGAGTATCGGCTTGCCAGATCTACCAGGCCGTCATAATTTTCTTTGGAGACCCAGACCATGGCTGTCTGAGAGCTGCTGCCCGCCGGATCCGAATTGCCCATGGTATAGCTGCAGGCGAAAAAGCCGCCGATCAGCCCCAGGGTGATCAGGGATACGGTCAGCAGCAGAAAGCTGAACCTGCGTATCTGAATCATTTAAACCACTCCTTTGATATCATGCACGATGAACTGCAGTCTGCGGCTTCCGTTGAACTGGTTGATCCCCAGCTCTCCGGCAACATCGACGTAAAAGGCGTTTTCAAGAAGGGAGAAAAATTCCTCGGCCCGCTTGAAGAGCACGCAGTCGACGGTGACGCCGTCGGCGCACTGGGCTGCGAAGCGAAGATGCTGCCCTTCGCTTCCCATCCGCTTCAGATTGAGGGGGCGGGCATTGCGAAGGCAGAACAGGGGCCGGGGGTTCGCCTCGCCGTAAGGCTCCAGAAGCAGCAGCTTTTCCGCAAAATCCAGGGTCTTTTCCGCCGTCGCCAGTTCCTTTTCGATGAACAGCTTTTCGGTCAGGATATCGGGATCCTGCTCTAAAAGCTGCGCCACCTGCTGCTGCAGACGGCTTCGAAGCTGGGGAAGCCCTTCCGGCGCCATGGTCAGGCCGCAGGCCCCCGCATGACCGCCGTAGCGCACGAACAGACTGCTGCTTGCGTTGAGCAGATCATACAGGTTGATGCCGGGAACGGAGCGTCCGGTGCCCTTCAGAAGGCCATCCTTTCCGGGGGTCAGGATGCAGACCGGGCGGTAAAGGCTCTCTTTGATGTTGCCGGCCACGATGCCGGCGACCCCTTCGTGGGCACCCTCTGCCAGGATCACAGGAAACAGCTCTCCGCAGTCTTCGCTTTGCAGTACCTTGCTGCAGATGCTCCAGGTCTTTTCCTGTTCCGCTTTACGCGCAAGGTTGCAGTCGCGCATTTTTACGGCAAGGCTGACAAGATCGGGCGACGGGCTGCCGCCGGGGGTAAGGCCGCTGAACAGCTCCACGGCGATGGCCGCCGAATCCATTCGCCCCAGGGCATTGATGTTGGGCGCCAGCAGATAGGCGATCCGGTCGGAATCGATCTTTTTATCTTCCTGATCCAGCACCGACAGCAGGGTCTTCAGCCCGGGCCTGCGCCGATCATTGATATAATCCAGTCCGTATTTGACCAGGCTGCGGTTTTCGTCCAGCAGGGGAACCACATCCGCAACGGTGGAGATGGCCACCAGATCCAGCAGGGAATTGAGAAAGCTTTTGGGAAACAGACTGCTGCCCTGCTGGTCCAGCGTCCGCTGCAGGGCCTGGGCCAGCTTAAAGGCGACGCCGCAGCCGGAAAGCTCCCGGAAGGGATAAACGCTGCAGCTGCGCTTTGCATTGACGAACAGGCAGTTCATCGTTTTCGTCTCGTCGGGGGTATGGTGATCGGTGACGATCACCTCCATGCCCAGCTCCTTTGCGTAATCCACCTCGTCAAAGGAGGTGCTGCCGCAGTCGACGGTGATCAGCAGCTCTGCACCCTGCTCGTGCAGCCGTTTGACCGCCGCCTTGTTCAGGCCGTAGCCGTCGGTAAAGCGGGAGGGCACGTAATACATGGGCTTTTCGAAGAGCAGACTCATGACCTGCACCAGCAATGCGGTGGAGGTGACTCCGTCGGCATCGTAATCGCCGTAGACGCAGACCTGCTTCTTCTGCTGCGCACAGGAGAGAATAAGCGCGACCGCCTCCCTCATATCGGGAAGAAGAAAGGGATCGTAGGTGGTTCGGGGCCGCAGCGCAAGAAAGTCAGCCATGGATCCTGCCGGCACCTTCCGCTTGCGAAGAATGGCTGCGATGCCCGGATCGATGGCTGAATCGGCGTTCTCATCTATGAAGTTTTCTTCTGCGATGATCCACTCTGCCATTATTTCTTAAAATAGGTCATCGGATCCTTGTATTCACCGTTGACTCGAACTTCAAAATGCAGATGGGGACCGGTGGAATTGCCGGTAGAGCCTACCTTGGCAATGACCTGCCCTCTGGTCACCTTTGTGCCGGTGCTGACCAGCAGCTTGCTGCAGTGAGCATATAAGGTGACGATGCCGCCGCCGTGATCGATCATGACCATGTAGCCGTATCCGCTGTTATAGCAGGCGCTGATCACGTTGCCGGCATTGGCTGCGACGATATCGGTACCCAGACCGGCGCCGATGTCGATACCGGTATGGAATTTATTGACCTTGAGAATGGGATGGATACGGTAGCCGAAGGGCGAGGTGATGACGGTGCTTGCAGGCGCAGGCCATTGCATTACACCGCCGGCATACTGGGCCGCGCTCTGCAGCTTCTTGATCTGAGCCGTCAGCGCGTTTGCTTCTGCGTTCAGGTCGTCTACCTGCTTTTCCAGCGCCTTGTTGTCGGCATCGATGGCAGCCTTCTGCTTGGCAAGGACCTGCTGGTCGCTGGCCAGAGAATCCTTTTTCGCCTGGATCTGGGTCTGCTGCACCACAAGGGCATCCTTCATGCCCTGCAGAGCTTCCTTATCGTCTTTGATCTCGGCGTAGGAATCCTCCAGACGGCTGAGAAGGTCGGCGTCGCTTTCGTAGATGCGCTGCACCATATCGATGTTGGTCATCATCTCGCTGATGCTGCTGGCGCCCAGCACGACGGAAAGCAGCCCTGTTTCGCCGTTCTTATACATGGCGCGAAGGCGGATGCCCAGATCCTCGTTCTGCTTGCTGATCTCGTCTTCTTTGACCTCCAGCTCCTGCTGCTTGGCGCCGATCTCATCGATCTTGACGTTGATCTGCTTCTGCAGGTCGTTGATCTCCACCTGGGTATTGTAGATCTTCTGCTCCAGATCCTTGATCTCCACCGAAAGCTCGTTGGACTTGCTCTTTCCGCTGGAAAGGGCATCCTTGGCGTTGGTGATCTTGTCTTTGACGTTGCTTAAGGCATTTTTCTTATTGGTGATCTCGGAAGATGAGGCAAACGCACCGCTGCAGAGCAGAGAAGAGTTGATCATGACCAGCGCAAGGGCTGCGGAGAAACACTTTCGAAAGATGGTCTTCGTTTTTTTCGTCATCGTTTGTTCCTTCTATACGGTTATACTTTCAGGAATCTTCTCATGGAAATGATGGAGCCGACCGCACCGATGCTGACGCCCAGCGCCACGAAAATATACGCCAGGTTGACGATCATAAAGCCCGGCTCTACCAGGCCGTTAGAAAAGAGCATCTGAATGTCGGCGCCGAACAGCTCGGTCAGCTTCAGATAGGCATAGGTCGATGCGCCAAGAGCGATGGCCGCCGAAATAGCGCCCATCAGCACGCCCTCCACCAGCATAGGTCCGCGGACGAACCAGTTGGTGGCGCCCACATATTTCATGATGGAGATCTCTGCCTCTCTCGACATGACCGTCAGCTTGACGGTGCTGGAAACGACCACTACAGAGACCACGATCAGGAAGATGATCATGATCAGGGTCAGCTTCTGCACACCCTCGGAGATGCGCAGCACCTTATTGACCTCCGACTGGAAGTAACGAACATCCTCGACGCCGATCATGGTGCCTGCCACCTCTGCCACCAGAGAGCCTCCGGAAATATCCGACAGCGTCACCCGCAGAGAGTTGGGCAGGGGATTTTCGCTCAGGGTATCCAGCAGATAGGCATTTTCGCCCCAGCGCTCCTTGAACTCTTCCATTGCCGTCTCTTTGGAAATGTACTGGATCTGGGAGACCTCTTCTAACGAGCTGAGGCTGATGGCGATGGCCTCTGCGTCTTTTTCGGTGGTATAGTCTTCCAGATAGATCTCGATATTTTCGAATTCGCTCTTGATGGCTTCGGTAAGACTGTTGACATTTACCGTGATAAAGAAAAATACACCGAGAATGATCAGCATGGCTGAAATGGAAAGAATGGAAACAAAGCTCATCACTCTGTTTCGGAAGATCTGAATAAACGCTTCTTTCAGGGAATGCAGCAGACCTCTAAACATCATATCCGTACTCCCCTTCCTTGTTATCTCTTACGATATGGCCGCTGTCGATGGCCACTACGCGGCGGCCCATCCGGTCGACGATCTCCTTTGCGTGGGTCACCATGACGATGGTGGTGCCTCTGCGGTTGATCTGGGCCAGCAGCTTCATGATCTCCCAGGCGGTATCAGGATCCAGATTTCCGGTAGGCTCGTCGGCGATGAGCAGCTTGGGATTGTTTACAATGGCTCTTGCGATAGCCACACGCTGCTGCTCACCCTGCGACAGGGTGTCGGGAAGCTGGTCGGCCTTGTCGGCGATGCCCATGACCTGCAGCACCTGGGGAACCGTTCTGCGGATGGTGCGGCTGGTGCAGCGGACCACCTCCATGGCAAAGGCGACGTTCTCATATACGGTCTTGTTGGGAAGAAGACGGAAATCCTGAAATACCATGCCGATCTGACGGCGCAGCACCGGGATGCGCCGGTTGGAAAGGTGGGTGATATCCTGTCCGTTGACATAGATATGACCCGAATCCGGCTCCAGCTCCTTGGATATCAATTTGATGAAGGTGGACTTTCCGGCCCCGGAGGGACCGACGAGAAACACGAAATCGCCGTCTGCGATATCGATGCTGACGTCTTCGATGCCGCCCACCTCATCGTATTTTTTTGTGACGTGTTCAAATTTGATCAAATCCCGATCTCCTTTGCAGCAGTTAAAATAGACACTGTTTCATATCATTGTATCATTTTCGCAGGATATATAAAATACCCGTTTTCAGTCACGGATGCAATCCGTTCCGAAGATCCGTCTGGCCGTTTCGTAAAACTCCGGACAGGGGTCGATCCAAAGATCGTAATCCAACCGGTACTTTCTTCCGGTGGACTGGACCAGAATGGCGACCGGCATATCGCCCCGGAACTGGCGAGCAAGGCGCTTAAAGGCAGCCAGCCCGTCCGCCTCCGAATAGGCCGCCGGGATCACCAGCTTCAGCAGAGCCCCCTTGGGCCTTGCCGCTGCAGGCGCCTCATTTCTTCTCGGTCCGCTGACCAGCGGCCCGGTATAATCCTCCAGCAGGATGATCTTTTCTGCCAGCAGCTTGGGCTCGTCGTCCTTCATATCCAGCTTGCCGCGGATCACTACCACATTGTCGTTTTCGATCCACTGGCGGTCCAGCTCAAAGGTCTTGGGGAACACCACCACCTCGATGGTTCCGTAAAGGTCTTCCAGGGTCAGGAAGGCCATATTCTGCCCCTTCTTGGTGATCATGGTCTTCTTTGCCGTGATGAGGCCCGCCATGG
>JABUTE010000074.1 GCA_021443825.1 Bacillota bacterium | reverse complement strand
AGCTCTTCCGAAGAAAACGAAGAAGACAGCGAAGACGACAAGCTTGATCCCAGATATACCTTCGACACCTTTGTCGCAGGAAACAACAGCCGCCTCGCCTATGCGGCCTCCATCGCCGTGGCCGAAGGCTACGACAAAAAATACAATCCGCTGTTCCTGTACGGCTCCTCAGGCCTGGGAAAGACCCATCTGATGCACGCCATCGGTCAGTACGTCAAGAAGAACAGTCCGAAGAAAAAGGTTCTCTACGTATCCTCCGAGACCTTTACCAACGAGCTGATCCTGGCCATCCAGAACAAGACCCAGCAGGAATTCAAGGAAAAATACAGAAGCGTCGATTATCTTCTGTTCGACGACGTTCAGTTTATCGCCGGACGCCGTTCCACCGAAGAAGAGCTGTTCGCCACCTTCGATGCCCTCTACGCTTCCAACAAGCAGATCGTATTTACCTCCGACCGTCCTCCCAGAGAGCTGGGCGACATTCCGGAGAGGCTCATCAGCCGCTTCAGCTGGGGCATCATCGCCGACATTCAGGTGCCCGATTACGAAACGCGAATGGCGATCTTAAAGAACAAAGCCATTTTAGAGGAGCAGGATGTTACCGATCCCAATCTTCTGGCCTCCCTTGATATGATCGCTCAGAGCATTCAGACCAACATCCGCGAGCTGGAAAGCGCCTTTACGAGAGTTCTCACCTTCTCTACCCTGACCAGTCAGCCCATCACCAAGGATTTTGTAAGAACGGTCCTTTCGGAGGTCTATCACACCAGGAGCTCTGAGATAACGCCCGAAGCCATCAAAAGCTGCGTGGCCGATTACTTCGGCGTTAAGGTCTCCGATCTGGAAGGAAGCACGCATGCCCGCAGCGTTGCTTATCCAAGGCAGATCGCCATCTACCTGATCCGCGAAAAGACCAATATTTCCCTGCCGAAGATCGGCGAGCTGTTCGGAGGAAGAGATCACTCTACTATATTGTATAGCTACACGAAAGTGAAAAAGGATATCAAGAAGACCCCCGAGCTGCAGAAGACCATCGACAATATCGAGAAGCTTCTCTAATTTTTCCCCAGTTTTCCACAAAAATTGGAAAAGTATATTTAGTTTTCCACAGGTTTTTCAATTCCGTGAACCCTTTTAAAATCAAGCCGTTCGAAACCTTTCCACTTTTCCACATCCTCTACATCACCAACAACAGCAATAAAATATAAAAAAGGAGAACCCCTCATGAAATTTTCCTGCTCTCAGCTGTCTTTGAGCAAGGCAGTCAATACCGTATCGAAAGCGATCTCCTCTCGCACGACCATTCCCATTCTGAAAGGAATTCTTTTTGAGCTGAACGGCAATACCCTGAAGCTGACCAGTTCAAATCTTGATCTGACCATCGAAACTACCATCGAAGTGCAGGGGACCGAAGACGGCCGTCTCATCGTCGACTCCAAGCTCTTTTCCGAGATCGTCAGAAGACTTCCCAATTCCATGGTCTCTCTTTCTTCCGATGAAAACGGCTCCTTAAAGCTGCAATGCCTGGGCTCTGACTACAGCTTCGTCTGCTTTCCGGCCGACGAATATCCTTCTACCGGAACGGTCGAAGAGATCGCTTCGATCAGCCTCGTCAAAAAAGAGTTCTGCGAGCTGATCAAGCGCACCAGCTTTGCTGCCTCCATCGACGAAAAGAAGGGCATCATCATCGGCTGCCTGATGGACTTTTCTCCTTATAAGCTGGAGATGGTCGCCCTGGACGGTTTTCGCATGTCCATCGCTTCAATGGAGCTTGAAGAAGCCGGTATCGAGGCGAAGATCGTAATTCCCGCCAGAATGCTTGCCGATATCAGCAAGCTGCTTTCCGAAAGCGACGGCGATGAAAAGCTCGTTCTTTCCATCGATGAAAAGAAGATGCAGATCGTCTGCGACGATACGGTGATCATCGCAAGAATGCTCATCGGCGATTTTATCAATTATAAGGGAATCATTCCCAAAGAGCATAAGACCCGCTTTATCGCCTCCAGATCGGAGCTGCAGGGCAGCCTGGAAAGGGCTTCCCTTTTCGCAAAGGAGGGGCAGAATAACCTGATCAAGTTTACCGTCGCAGACGGCAGAGTGCAGATCAGCTCCCGCAGCGAAGAAGGCAATGTCAATGAGCAGGTGCTTTGCGAGACCGAAGGCGAAGGTCTTACCATCGGCTTCAACTCCAAATACATCATCGAAGTGCTGAAGGCAGTCGATGACGAAGAGATCGTATTCGATCTGATCGACAGCACCTCCTGCTGCCTGGTCAAGCCCACCGAGGGCGACCGCTATCTGTTCTTCATTCTGCCGGTAAGGATCATGTCTGCTTAATGATTTTTAAACGTATACAGCTTGAAAATTTCAGAAATTACGGCTCTCTTTCCCTTGATCTGGACGAAAAGCTGAATCTGTTTCTGGGCGAAAATGCCCAGGGCAAGACCAATCTTCTGGAAAGCCTTTTTATCATGGGCATGGGAAAGTCCTTTCGCACCAACAACGATAAGGAAATGATCGGCTTTGGCGGCGAACGGGCAAGGGCCGAAGCTGTGATCCTCGATGACGGAGGGCGTGAGGTCTGCGTCGACATCACCTATTCGAAGGAAGGAAAGCTGATCCGTGTAGACGGGATCAAGCTGGATCGAACCATCGATCTTCTGGAAAACGTCTATGTGGTCATCTTTTCGCCCGACGATCTGAAGATCATCAAAGACGGACCGGACAACCGCAGGCGGTTTCTCGACCGGGAGCTTTGCCAGATCAAGCCTGTCTATTACAGCGATCTTGGAAGCTATAAAAAGGTGCTGAAGCAGCGCAACATGCTGCTTCGCCAGAATTGCAGCGACCGCGATCTTTTCGACGTATTCGATGAGTCGCTGGCCGATTACGGCACCCGTATCGTGGTGGAGCGCACCGCCTTTGTAAAGCGCATCGAAGAGATCAGCAAACGGATCCACAGCGATATTTCCGGCGGAAGGGAAGTGCTTTCGGTCTCGTACGAAACGAAGATCGATACGGACCCTTCGGTTTCCGCAGCTGATCGAAAAGAAGCATATAAAGAACTGCTGAAAAAATCCTTTGATTCCGATCTGCAGAAGGGCTATACCGGCTTCGGTCCCCATAAAGACGACCTCAGGCTGGAGATCGACGGGGTCGACATCCGGCTGTACGGTTCACAGGGGCAGCAGCGCACTGCTTCCCTGTCGCTGAAGCTGGCCGAGATCGGCCTGATCAAAAAAGAGACCGGTAAAAATGCCGTTCTTCTTTTGGATGATGTTCTTTCGGAGCTGGATCAGAGCCGTCAGCGCTACCTGATCGAAGCGATGAGCGATGTGCAGATCTTTCTTACGGCGACCGGAATCGAAGAACCTTTGCAGCGCATGCTTCCCGCCGGAAAAAGCTTCTTTGTAAGCGGCGGAAATGTGTTGACATAATAATCTTTCGATTATATAATTTTCGGGTGAATGTCTTGCCAATATGGGCAGGGGATTTTCGTATGTTATTAATGAGAAGGGAGGAATGACCTCATGAAAATGACATATCAGCCCAAGAAGGGCCAGAGAGCAAAGGAACATGGTTTCCGCAAGAGAATGTCTACCAAAAATGGCAGAAACGTTCTCAAGAGAAGAAGAGCAAGAGGCAGAAAGAGACTGTCCGCTTAGTATTCGGAAAGGATTCGTTGTGTTATGAAGGATGATCTCATACTTAGAAAAGAAGAAGATTTCAATGCCATCTATAAAAAAGGCAAATCTTCCCCCGGTAAGTATGTCGTTGTTCTTTACAGGCCCAACGGCACCGACCTTACCAGAAAGGCTTTCGTAGCCAGTAAAAAGGTCGGAAACAGCGTGATGCGCAACAGAGCGCGTCGCCTGATGCGCGAAGCCGTAAGGCTGAGCCAGGTGAGTCTGCCCAACGGCTATGACTTTCTTTTTATCGCAAGAAACGGAATAACGGTTTCAAAATGTGCGGATGTTAGAAGATCAATTGAGGCCGCACTCAAACGAACCGGTCTGACCGGGTAATGAGAATGAAATATATTTGTATTTTCTTTATAAATATATATCAGAAGCTCATTTCGCCTGTTCTTCCCAAAAGCTGCCGGTTTTATCCGACCTGCTCTGCCTACTGCAAAGAGGCTTTGCTGCGTCACGGAGCGATCCGCGGCGGTGCCCTGTGCGTAAAAAGACTGTGTAAATGCCATCCGGGCAATCCCGGGGGATACGATCCTGTTCCCTTAATCATCAAAGGATCAAAAACTCATTAGGAGGAAAACGGATGAAACTGTTATCGACAGCAATCGGTTTTCTGCTTTCCGGAATCTATGGCATCGTAGATAATTATGGTCTTTCCATCATTATCCTCACTTTGATCGTTCGCTTTCTGCTGCTGCCCATGTATGCAAAGCAGATCAAGGAATCGGCAAAGCTGAGTGAGATCCAGCCTAAGATCAACGAAATCCAGAAAAGATATGCAGCTGATACGCAAACCAGAGATCAGAAGATCGCAGAGCTCTATCAGGAGGCCAATGTAAATCCTGCTTCCGGCTGCCTGCCCCTTCTGATTCAGATGCCTTTCATCATGGGTCTGTTCGCTCTGCTGAGAAATCCTCTCAGCTACATGACCAGCGATTCCATGATCATGGCTGTTCACGAATCCTTCCTCTGGATCAAAGACCTTAGTCAGCCTGACGCATGGATCCTGCCGATCCTGGCAGGTATCTCCACCTATTTCACCTTCTCCATGTCAAGCCAGCAGAATGCAGACGCCAACGGCATGAACAATGCGATGAAGTACTTCTACCCTGTCATGATCTTTCTGATGGGCAGAAGCTTTCCCGCAGGTCTTGCACTCTACTGGGCCGTCGGTAACCTGTTTACCATCGGTCAGACCTACTTCCTGAACAAGAAGAGAGAAGAGCAGAAGTTCCTGGCACAGGCAAAAGAAGAGGCAAAGAAGAATTTCGAGAACGAAAAAAAGAAAAAGAACTAACGAATAAGCATCTCGGAGGCGCTGATGAAATTTTCAGAAAAATGGGGAAACAGCATCGACAGTGCAGTTGAGCTGGCCCTCCAGGACCTTAAGCTTACCAGAGATCAGGTAAAGGTAACTGTCATCGAAGAGCCCAGCAGAGGGTTTCTCGGTTTGATCGGAAACAAGCTTGCGAAAGTAAGAGTAGAAGAGATCGTACCCGAGACCAAGGCTGAGCCCGTGGTTCCCAAAGAAGAACCCAAGGCAGCAGAACCGGTAAAGCCTGCTCCCCGTGCAGCGAAGGAGTCCAGAACCGAAAACAAGGTCAGCTACCAGAGCCGCGGAGAGGTCTGCATCGAAGTATGCGGACAGGACTCCGAAGAGGATGCAGAACAGAAGCTTCCTGCAGCAAAGCCTGCAAGATCCAGAAGATCGCGCAGCAAGAAGCAGGGCAAAGCAAAGACTGAGAGAAGAGTTTCGCAGGAAGCTCTCAAGGCCGAAGCAGAATACGAAGAGGCCGGAATCCTCAGCGAAAAACCCGAAAATCTGGTACTCAACGAAGCTCACCCTGTAAATACCTTCCTGAACGACATGTTCCGGGAAATGGGTCTGGAGGTGACCGTAAAGGTCTATACCTCCGATGACTGTGTTTATGCAGAGGTAGAGGGTCCCGATTGCGGAACCGTTATCGGAAAGAGAGGACAGACACTTGATTCTGTTCAGTATCTTACAAGCCTGGTAGTAAACAAAGACCAGAACAAGTACATTCGCACGATCATCGATGCGGAAGGGTATCGACGCAAGAGAGAAATCACGCTGGAAAAGCTGGCGTCAAGACTTGCCGAAAAGGCAGCGACGACCGGCAGAAGCGTAAAGCTCGAGCCTATGAACCCGTACGAACGCAAGGTCATCCATTCCGTTCTTCAGAACTACAATGGTGTGACGACAAGAAGCGAGGGAGAAGAGCCCTACAGAAGGGTCATCATTGAACCCGTAAAATAAGAAAAACGATAAGGCTGCCAGGTAACGGCAGCCTTACTTTTCAATTGAAGGAAAAATGTCATGACAGAAACAACCATTGCAGCCATCTCTACCGCTTACGGTGAAAGCGGAATCGGCGTGATACGCCTTTCCGGACCGCAAAGTCTTGCCATCGCAGAGCGACTTTTTGTGCCTGCCATAAAAAAAGAAGGAAAACCGTTTCGCTTCAAGCCTCGGTATATGCATTTCGGCCGCATCGAAGACCCTGCTACCGGAAAAACGGTCGACGAGGCCCTTTGCGTCTATATGAAGGCTCCTCACAGCTATACCGGAGAAGACTGCGTTGAGATCCAGTGCCATGGCAGCATGCTGTCTCTTCGCCAGATCCTTTCCCTATGCCTTCGCAGCGGTGCTGAGCCTGCCGATAAGGGCGAATTCACCAAGCGTGCCTTTATGAACGGAAGGCTGGATCTGGCCCAGGCAGAAGCTGTCATGGATGTGATCAGTGCCGGCAGCGAAAAGGGCTTTGGCTCTGCGGTGGGCCAGCTTCTGGGTAGTCTTTCGCAGCGGGTAAGGGATATTCGCGCCCGGCTGCTGGAGGTGCTGGTTGGTCTTACTGTGGAAATGGATTATCCCGACGAGGATATCGAAGAAAC
>JABUTE010000234.1 GCA_021443825.1 Bacillota bacterium | reverse complement strand
CCTCCGGACATAGGAAAAGCCCGGAAAACCTTGATTTTCCGGGCTTTTTGAGCATTTGTTGGTGTTCGATTAACGCTTGCTGAACTGAGAAGCTCTTCTTGCCTTTTTGAGACCGTACTTCTTTCTTTCCTTCATTCTGGGGTCTCTGGTCATGAAACCTGCAGCCTTCAGGGCGGGTCTGTTTTCAGCGTCTGCCATAACGAGGGCTCTGCTGATGCCGTGGCGCAGTGCGCCGGACTGACCGGTGGTGCCGCCGCCGCTTACGGTAGCGATAACGTCGAACTTTTCTTCGGCGCCTACCAGCTGGAGGGGTCTTCTGACCTCTCTCTTCAGCAGCTCCATACCGAAGTAGTCGTTCAGGTCTTTCTTATTAACGGTGATCTTGCCGGTGCCGGGAACGAGTCTTACTCTGGCAACGGAAGACTTTCTTCTTCCAGTTCCGATATACTGAATCTTAGCCATTCTTATTCCCTCCTAATTAGCAATTCCAGATCTCAGGCTTCTGGGCTGCATGCTTGTGCTCGGGGCCGGCATACACCTTCAGCTTCTTGTACATCTGTCTGCCCAGGGGGCCCTTGGGCATCATGCCCTTAACAGCGTGGCGAACAGCTTCGCAGGGATCCTTTTCCATCAGCTTATCGAAGGGGATCTCCTTCAGCCCGCCGGGATAACCGGAATGATGCTTGTAGATCTTGTTCTGTGCCTTTTTACCGGTGACCTGTACCTTGCCGGCATTGATGATGATCACATAATCGCCGGTGTCGAGGAACGGGGTGTAAGTGGGCTTCTTCTTGCCGCGGAGAATCATAGCAGCTTCGGTGCAGATGCGGCCGAGGGTCTTACCCTCTGCGTCGATGATGTACCACTTTCTTTCGATCTCCGAAGGCTTTGCAATGTAAGATGACATTCTTTACCTCCTAAATGTCTACTCAGATGCCTATTGGCATCGGTTTCAACGCCTACTCAGATGCATCGCCGGATGCATCGGTTTCAGCACCAGTACTGTAACTTCGGCCACGGCCGCCTTTGCAGCCTGCGCCTTTTGATAACTTTGCGCACGGAAATATCGCAATTTCCGTAATCACGCTCGATCATCTTATCGTTATACAGGTCTTCTGTCAACTCTTTTTTGCTGGTTTTTCAAGGTTTTTTGAAGTTTTTTCTGTCTGTCCGGGCATGGATCCCGATTCTGTTGTATAATGAAACTAATTATGACATAAACAGCTGTTTTTTCACAGGAAAGGAGACGACCATGAAAGAATTCTACGATTTTTTCCAGAACGAAGAGCTCTATCCCGATCTGGATGTGGAAGGCGCCGTGCAGCGCCTTTCCCGTGCCGTTCAGTTCAAGACCGTATCGGATAACCCCGATGCACAGCCCTTCTTCGACCTGCACGAGCACATTAAGGCAAGCTTTCCCCATATTATGCAGGCAGGCACCTTCGAGGCGGTGGGCCGCAGCGTTCTCATCACCGTTAAGGGAACCGACGAGGGATTAAAGCCCGCCCTGTTCATGTCGCACATCGACGTGGTTCCCGTTGTCGCCGGAACCGAAGCTGACTGGACCCACGATGCCTACAGCGGCCATGTGGACGGCACCTTCATCTGGGGCCGCGGCACCCAGGATATCAAGGTGCAGGTGTTCGGCGAGCTGGAAGCCCTGGAATACCTGCTGGCCCATGGCGAAAAGCCGCAAAGAACGGTCTATCTGGCCTTCGGCCAGGACGAAGAGACCTTCAACACCGGCGCCCAGGCCATTTCAGACCTGCTGAAGTCAAGAGGCATTACCCTGGAGTTTCTGGTCGACGAGGGCGGCGGCGGAATCAGCAAGGGCAGCATCTTCGGCGCTCCCGAAACCGATATCTCCAACGTCTGTCTGATGGAAAAGGGCTACGCCGACCTGAAGCTGACCGTCGAAAGCAAGGGAGGCCATTCCTCCAGACCCTTCGGCGGCACCTCTTTGGAGCGGCTGGCAAGAGCCATTACCAAGATCTGCGACGACCCCTTCCCCCCGCAGCTTTCCGGCACCCTGAAGGCCACCTTCCGCGCCCTGCAGCCCTATGTAACGGAAGAGCCTCTCAAGACCCTGCTGCAGGATATCGACGGCAACGAAGAAAAGCTCGCCGACTACTGCCTGCACGATGAGCACCTCTTCCCCCTGGTGATCACCACCATCGCACCCACCATGATCGAAGGCAGCAGCGCCGCTCCCAACGTAATGCCCCAGAACATGTCGGCAGTGATCAACTTCCGTCTGGCCGCCGGCTACGATCCCGAAAAGCTGATGGCCCACTGCCGCAAGGCGGTCGATGACGATTCGGTCAAGATGGAATTTCTGCAGGCCAACGCATCCTCTGCCGAAGCCCGCTCCGACGGCTACGGCTACGCGAAGCTGGTGGAATCCATGAGCCATTTCTATACCGGACTGGTATTCGTGCCTGCCATCACCGTGGGCGGAACCGACGCCCACTGCTACGAGCAGATCTGCGACACCTGCCTTCGCTGCGGCCCCATGATGAGCCCCGAAGACGAAAGCGCTGCTCACGGCACCGATGAAAAGATCCGCATCCGCGCCTTTGCCCAGGGCATCCGCACCCTGATCCACCTGATGGAGAACACCTGCATCCACCCGTAGCATATCGTGCCCCGGACCCTGCCCGCAAAGCAGAAAAATACCCGAAGCCGCTTTCATGGCTTCGGGTATTTGTTTACCGTTTTATGCGGGGCGAGGTGCCGGGCGCGCCGCCTACAGCTCTACCTTCAGGAAGGTCTTCTTGCCCTTCTTTAAGATGATGGGGCCATCTGCAAAGCTGTCTTTGGTGATCATCAGCTTGGTGTTGGTCACCTTTTCGCCGTTCATGGTCAGGCCGCCCTGCTCGATGGTGCGGAAGGCTTCCCCGTTGGAGGGAACCAGGCCCACCGTCTTCATCAATGCGACGATGCCAATGCCGCCCTCTTCCAGAAGAGAAGCGTCCAGCTTTTTCGTGGGAATGTTATCCAGGTTGTCGCCGCCGCCGAAGGCTGCCCGTGCGGCCTCCTGCGCCTTGGTGGCCTCTGCCTCGCCGTGCACCAGCCGGGTGACCTCGAATGCCAGAACTTCTTTGGCGTGGTTGATCTCCTGACCCTTAAGAGAAGACAGACGCTCTACCTCTTCCATGGGTAGGAAGGTGAGCATGCGCAGGCACTTGTTTACGTCGGCATCCTCGACATTTCTCCAATATTGATAGAAATCGTAGGGAGAGCACTTTTCGGCATCCAGCCACAGGGCGCCCTTCTGGCTCTTGCCCATCTTGGTGCCGTCGCTCTTGGTGAGAAGAGCAAAGGTCATGCCGTAGTAATTATCCTTGCCCAGCAGTCTTCTTGCCAGGTCGCGGCCGCCCAGAATGTTGGACCACTGGTCGTTTCCGCCGAACTCGATCTTGCAGTCGATATCTCTGGCCAGGCAGTAGAAATCGTAGGACTGCAGAAGCATATAGTTGAATTCCAGGAAGGAGAGGCCCTTTTCCATTCTCTGCTTAAAGCACTCGGCACGCAGCATGTCGTTGACAGAGAAATGCTTTCCGATGTCTCTCATGAATTCCAGATAGTTGACGTTGCGCAGCCAGTCGGCGTTGTTGACGCAGATGGCCTTGCCCGCATCGGGAACCTTGTTCTGACCGCCCTTGCCCAGAACGCCCTCGCCCTGCACGTGCTCCCACTCTTCGTCGAAGACCAGGAACCGGTCGAACAGCTTTTTAAAGGAGCGGCAGTTTTCGTCGATCTGCTCTGCCGTCATCATGGGGCGGGCATCGCTTCTTCCGGAGGGATCGCCCAGCATGGTAGTGCCGCCGCCGATGAGAACGACGGGGGTATGACCGTACTTTTGCATATACATCATGATGATGACCTGCATAAAGTGGCCTACGTGCAGGCAGTCTGCCGTGGCATCAAAGCCGATATAAAACTTGACCTTTTCTTTTCCCAGCAGCTCGCGGATGCCTTCATCATCGGTGGTCTGCTCGATGAAGCCTCTTTCCTTCAGCACGTCGTAAACGTTGTCGTGCTTGCTTACGTTATCAGGAATCTGAAACATTGACTCTTTCTCCTTTATATCTTTTATTCTACATCCTCGATCATGGCGACCCGTCTTGCGTGGCGTCCGCCCTCGTATTCCGCATCCAGCCACAGGTCGGTATAGCGGATGGCATCCTCTGCGGTGGTGGTGCGGCCGCCGAAGGCGATGATGTTGGCGTTGTTGTGGCGCTTGGTCATCTCGGCAGCGAAATCGGAGCACACCAGAGCGCAGCGAACGCCCTTCACCTTGTTGGCCGAAATGGAGATGCCGATGCCGGTGCCGCAGCAGACGATGCCGCAGTCGGCCTGGCCGGAAACGACTGCCTTGCCGCAGGCATGGCCGTAGGCAGGATAGTCAACGGATTCTGCGGAATGGGTTCCCAGATCCAGTACTTCGATATGTCTGTCTTCGATGAGATGCTTTTTGACAGCTTCCTTCAGTTCGAAGCCGCCGTGGTCGGCAGCGAGAGCGATTTTCATTTGATTTCCTCCTGGAACATATTGCTACACGTGTTCTATATGATATCCCGCAGACTTGAGCATGCGGTTCATGACCGAAAAGCCGACCGATTCCTCTTCGGAAAGAGCCATGGCAAGAATGATGTCGGTGCCCTCTTCGTCGCAGCGGCGAAGATCGGCAAACAGGCACTCCGCCGCCCGGGTGCTGTCTTCGTACAGCAGCTCGGCAACGCTCCACCCGCGGGAGCGGTATTCTGCCGCCCGCTGGGTGATGGTCTTGACCACCTGCTCGCGGCTTCCTTCAAACAGGAGCATCTTTGCCTTTGGGGCGTAATGCTTATATTTCATGCCCGGCGCCTTGGGCACCAGCCCTTCTTCCGGGCGGCCCAGAATGGCCGGATCGTAGCTGCAAGGAACGCCTAAGATCTCGGTGATCCGCTCCGGGGTGATCAGGCCGGGGCGCAGGATCTGGGGCAGGTCTTCTGTCATGTCGATGACTGTCGACTCGATGCCGCCCATGCAGGGCTCGCCCATGATGACGGCGTCGATGCGGCCGTTCAGGTCTTCTTTCACGTGCTGCCAGCGGGTAGGGCTGGGGTGACCGGAAAGGTTGGCGCTGGGCGCTGCGATGGGACAGCCGCTCTTGGTGATCAGCTTTAAGGCTGCCTTGCTTGCCGGCATGCGGATGGCTACGGTGGCAAGACCTCCGGTGGTCTCATCGGGCACGACGGCCTTCTTTTTCAGAACCAGTGTCATGGGACCGGGCCAGAGAGCTTCTGCCAGCGCGCGGGCCATGGGTGGAAATTCCTCCGCCAACGCCTCGATCTGGCCGATGTCGCTGATGTGAACGATCAGCGGATTGTCTGACGGGCGCCCCTTGGCCTCGTAGATCTTGCGTGCAGCCGCAGGATCCAGGGCATTGCCCCCGAGTCCGTAGACCGTTTCGGTGGGAAAGGCCACCAGACCGCCCTCTTTGATGAGCTCGGCTGCCTTATACAGGTCTTTATCTTCCGTTGTGAAATAACGTGTTTCTGTCATTACTGGTTGTTCTTCATCTTTTCGGCCTGCTCGGAGGTGATGAGAGCATCGATGATCTCATCCAGATCGCCGTCCATGAAGTTGTCCAGCTTATAGATGGTAAGACCGATGCGGTGATCCGATACGCGGCCCTGGGGGAAGTTATAGGTGCGGATGCGCTCGGAGCGGTCGCCGGAGCCGACCTGGCCCTTGCGCTCTGCCGCCTGCTCATCGTGCTGCTGCTGCAGCATGTGGGCATAGATACGGGATTTCAGCTCCAGAAAAGCCTTCTCTTTGTTCTTGAGCTGCGACTTTTCGTCCTGGCACTGAACGACGACACCGGTGGGAAGGTGGGTAAGACGCACCGCCGAGTCGGTCATGTTGATGTACTGGCCGCCGTGGCCGGAGGCGCGGTAGGTATCGACGCGGATCTCATCCCAGCGAAGGTCGATCTGTACGTCTTCGATCTCGGGCATGATAGCGACAGTAGCAGCCGAGGTATGGATGCGGCCGGCGCTTTCCGTTTCGGGAACACGCTGCACCCGGTGCACGCCGGATTCGAACTTCAGCCGGGAATAGGCACCTCTGCCGATGACGCGAAGCACCGCCTGCTTGGCGCCGCCCACGCCGGTCTCGCTGATGTCGGTCAGCTCGGTCTTCCAGCCTCTGCGCTCCGCATAGCGGGTATACATGCGCAGCAGGTCGGCTGCAAACAGGGCAGCCTCATCGCCGCCGGTTCCGGCGCGCAGCTCGATGTAGACGTTCTTTTCGTCGTTGGGATCCTTGGGCAGCAGGGCGATCTTCAGCTCTTCGGTAAGGGCCTCGATCCGCTCCTGGGCGTCGGACATCTCCATCTTGGCCATCTCGCGCAGCTCTTCGTCGCTTTCCTGCAGCATTTCTTTGGCGTCGGCCAGATCGGACTGGGCCTTTTTATATTCCTTATATTTTAATACGACGGGCTCCATCTCGCTCAGCTCTTTGATGTATTTCTGCCAGCGGGCCTGGTCGGCGATCACGTCGGGGTCGGAAACGGTCAGACCCAGCTCCTCGTATTTTTCCAGTATAAAGTCAAGCTTCTTAAACATGGCATACCTCTCCAATTTTAGTATCTCAATTCTATGGATTATATCACGCCATGCCTTCTGCTGCAAGGCGAAAACCCGCAAAAGAGACG
>JABUTE010000184.1 GCA_021443825.1 Bacillota bacterium | reverse complement strand
CCGAACATCACCAAGCATCCCCATTACGAGACCAACATCGCCGCTTCGTATCACGAAGCCGACAGCGAATACTGGTTCGGCTGCGACAAGCTGGGCCGCGACTATTTCGCAAGAGTATGGCAGGGCGGCAGAGTCTCCATCACCATCGGTGTGCTGGGTGCGCTCATCTGCGCCATCGTCGGCTGCATCTACGGCGGCATCGCCTCCTATTTCGGTGGCTGGGTAGACTCGCTGATGATGCGTATCGTCGAGATCCTCTCTTCGATTCCGTATCTGCTGGTGGTCATTCTGCTGTCGCTGTGGCTGGAGGCAAAGGGCATCAAGACCCTGCTGCTGGCCATGTGCCTGACCGGCTGGACAGGCATCGCCCGTCTGGTAAGATCGCAGATGCTGACCTTAAGAAACTCCGACTACGTGCTGGCGGCCAAGCTGCTGGGCGTTAAGCCGCTTAAGATCGTCACCTCCCACTTGATTCCCAACACGGTGGGCATCATCATCGTCAACATCACCTTCCGCGTTCCCAGCCTGATCTTCTCCGAAGCCTTTTTAAGCTTCCTGGGCCTGGGGATCCAGTCTCCCGATACCAGCTGGGGTGCCCTGTGCTCCGGCGCGCAGACCATCTTTACCTTCCATCCCTCTCTGATGTTCTGGCCGGCTCTTTGCATCGCACTGACCATGCTGGCCTTTACCCTGATGGGCGACGGATTAAGAGATGCGCTCGACCCGAGACAGAGAAAGTAAGGAGGATCCTATGTCAGAACATCTGTTAGAAGTAAAAGATCTTCATGTATCCTTCAGCAGCTATGCCGGAAAGATCCGCGCGGTAAGAGGCGTCGACTTTCATCTGGATGCAGGCGAGACCCTGGCCATCGTCGGCGAATCGGGCTGCGGCAAGACCGTCACCGTCAAGGCGCTGATGAAGCTGTACGGAAATTCCGCCGCCTTCATCGAAGAGGGCTCTGTGATCACCTTCAAGGGGCAGGACGTCGTCCACATGAACGCGAAGGAGATCTCAAAATTAAGAGGCGAGGGCATCGGCATGATCTTCCAGGATCCCATGACCTCTCTCAACCCCACCATGACCGTCGGAAACCAGATCGCAGAAGGCATTCGCGTGCACGATAAGACGGTCTCCAAGCAGGCTGCCCTGGAAAAGGCGGTCAAGCTGCTGGATATGGTCGGAATTCCCAGCCCCGAAGAGAGGGTCAAGCAGTATCCCCACCAGCTGTCGGGCGGTATGCGCCAGAGAGTCATGATCGCCATCGCCATTGCCTGCGATGCCGACATCATCATCTGCGATGAGCCTACCACGGCACTTGATGTTACCATTCAGGCCCAGGTGCTGGAGCTGCTCAACGAGCTGAAGGAGACCACCAACAAGGCCTTCATTCTCGTTACCCACGATCTGGGCATCGTCTTCGACTTTGCCGACCGCATTCAGGTCATGTATGCCGGTCAGATCATGGAGCGAGGCACCAAATACGAGCTCTTCGACGATCCCCATCATCCCTATACCTGGGCGCTGCACAACTCCGTGCCCAGCAAGCAGGTGCATAACAAGGGCGCTCTTTATTCCATCGAGGGAACGCCTCCCGATCTGATGATGCCCATCACCGGCTGCCCCTTTGCAGAGCGCTGCGATTATTGCATGCCCATCTGCAAGCAGCGGATGCCCGAAGAGATCTATCTGACCGAGACCCACGCCGTTTCCTGCTGGCTGGAGCACAGCATGGCTCCCAAGGTTACGCGACCCGTTCTGGGAGGTGACGAATAATGGAAGATAAGAAGGTTTTATTTGAAGTTAAGAATATGAAGCAGTACTTCCCTGCAAAGGGAGGAAAGCTGGTCAAGGCGGTCGACGGCGTCACCTTCAATATTTACGAGGGTGAAACGCTGGGCGTGGTCGGTGAATCCGGCTGCGGCAAGACCACCTGCGGAAGAACAATCCTGGGCATCTACCGGGCTACCGACGGCGAAGTTCTCTATAAGGGCAAGAACCTGAACGATTTCAATTCGGCCGACAGGATGAACTTCTCCAAGAACTGCCAGATGATCTTCCAGGACCCTGCTGCATGCCTGGACCCCAGAATGCCCATCGGCACCATCATCCAGGAAGGTCTGAACGTGCACTTTAAGAGCATGTCTAAGGCAGAAAAGGAAGAAAAGGTCAATCAGGTGCTGTCGTATGTCGGTCTCACCTCGGACTATGCTTCCCGTTTCCCCCACGAGATCTCCGGCGGACAGAGACAGAGGATCGGTATCGCAAGAGCCCTTGCCATCGACCCCACCTTTATCGTCTGCGACGAGCCCATCGCCGCCCTGGATGTATCCATTCAGGCGCAGGTGGTCAATCTGCTGATCAAGCTGCAAAAAGAGCTGGGTCTTACCTATATGTTCATCAGCCATGACCTTTCCATGGTAAGACATATCTCTGACCGCATCGCCGTCATGTATCTGGGTTCTCTCGTTGAGCTGGGCGGAAACGAAAGCATCTACGGCAACCCGCTGCATCCCTATACAAAGGCGCTGTTTTCTGCCATTCCCGAGCCGGATCCCTATCACAGCTGGCTGAAGAACCGGGTGCATCTGGAGGGCGAGATCCCCAGCCCCATCAACGCACCGGCAGGCTGCAAGTTCTGCACCCGCTGCCCCCATGCGACTGAGATCTGCAAGACCCAGGCTCCCGAGCTGAAGGAAGTCGAACCGGGCCACTTTGTCGCCTGCCATCTGATGGACAGGTAATAACAGACACTTTTTTTGCGAAGGCCCTTGCGGGTCTTCGCATTTTTCTTGATTGTACAGACGAACGGAAGGTAGACATATGATCAAAACTATGAACAGTCAGGTGCTGATCATCGGCAGCGGCGGCGCCGGACTTCGGGCAGCCATCTCTGCCGCCGATGCAGGCGCAAAGGTGCTTCTCGTATGCAAGGGAAAGGTAAACCGCAGCGGCTCGACCCTGCTGGCAGGGGCCAATGTAAGCGCCGATGTGATGTGCGACGGACGCTCCATGGCCGCCATGAACATTCCCGGCATCGGAGACGAAAACGACAGCAAGGAAAAATTCTTTAACGACATCATTCTGGAGGGGGTCTATCTCAACGACCGCAAGCTGGTGCACCAGTATGTGGAGAACGCCCCGCAGGTGATCAAAGAGATCGTCGACAGCAATTCCAACCTGCATCCCAAGGGAGATGACCGGGAGATCGGCATTCCCGGCTCCACCATCATCGATACCTATTACAACATGATGAAGACCCGCGATATCACCGTGGTGCAGGATTCCGCTCTGGTGGAGCTTTTAAAGGCAGAAGACGCCTCCGTCGCCGGCGCGCTGTTTTTGGATCTGATCCACGGCGAGCTGTTTGCCGTGCAGGCGGGCGCTACCGTGCTGGCCACCGGCGGCATGCACAATTGCTATACCTTTACCTCCGGAACCACCGGGCTGGCAGGAGAAGGGCAGGCGGCAGCCATTCGCGCCGGCGCCGAGATGACCGAGATGGAAATGGTCACCTTCTGCCCGGGCGTCATCACCCATCCCGCCAAATGGAGAGGCAGCATCCTGCCCTATATCATCCATACCAACGATCATTTCCGCTTAAGAAACAGCAAAAACGAAGAATTTCTGGCAAAGCATCTGCCTCAGAGCGCGGTAGATCTGGCCCTTCATTCCGAATGGAACAAGCTGCTTCTTTGCTATGCCATGTATAAAGAGGTGGCAGACGAAGGAAACGGCGATGCCTACGGCGGCGTCACCTTCGATATGGAATACGACAGCAAAGAGCAGGAACAGGAATTCTACGACAGCCATCCTTATCTGAAGGAAGGCGCCTGCCTTTCCATCATGGACTATTTAAGGGCCCATCACGGAATTCCCGTTTACGGAGCCGCTCACTATTTCGACGGCGGCCTTAAGGTAGACGAGACCTTTGCCACCACTCTTCCCGGCCTGTTTGCCGCAGGCGAATGCACCGGCGGCACCTTCGGCTCCAACCGGGTATCGGCTGCGACCACCCAGATGCTGGTACAGGGCCTGCAGGCAGGAAAAACAGCCGCCGAATGTGCGCTGGCCCATGAGGCGAAGCCGATCTGCCCCGCATGCCTTGAAAAAGCGATCGCAGATGCGGAAAAGCCCTTTGCCGTCAAAGGAGAAGACCCCAGGCTTCTGAAAAAGAGGATCAACGAGATCGTTTCCCGCGCGGCGGGCATCGTGCGCGAGCAGCAGCAGCTGGAAGAGGGCCTTGCCGCCATCGAGGCCCTGCAGTTGGAGCAGTATGGAGTGACCGTTGCAGACAGAGCGTATAACCGCAGCTGGATGGACTGGCTGGAATGCCGGGCGATGATCGACTGCGCCAAGGGCATTCTGCGTTCTTCTCTGGCGCGAAAGGAAAGCCGCGGTGTGTTTATCCGCAGCGACTATTTCTTTACCGATAACGACAACTGGCTTGTCTCGACTCATTATAAGAACGGAGAGGTATGGCTGGAGCCGGTGGATCAGACCGAGATCCCGGCACCTGCCGGAAAGCTGGATTATATTGCAAACATCGAGGCGGTCATCAAACGCCTGACGTATTCGTAAAGGAGAAGGCTATGAAAACCATCAATGTAAAGATCAACCGGGGCGGCAGCTATCAGGAATATGCGCAGGTTCCCGTGGAAGAGGGCATGTCGGTGATGGATGTGCTGGAGCTGCTTTACGAAACGAAGGACAACACACTGGCCTTCTTTCGCCATGAGGCCTGCCACCAGGAAGCCTGCGGCAAGTGCCTGGTAAAGGCCAACGGCAAGGTCTGTCTGGCCTGCGGAACGGAGGTCTGCGGCGATCTGGTGCTGGATCCTTGGAGCAGCAAAGTAGTGCGCGATCTGGTGTGCGAATAGCAGGGGAGGGCGCTGTGAGAGCTTTAAACGAAAAAGACCATGCCGATATCCTCATCTGCTTTTACGATGCCCTGGTGCAGGAGCGGGGCCGGCAGGGGGGCGAAGAGATCTTTTATCTCTGCGAGCGCACCTACGGCGCCAGAAGAGGGCGCCGCATGGCCATGAAGGCGCTGCGGGACGGCTATCCTCTGGATTATACCTCGTATTTCGACTACGGCGAGCTGCTCAGCACCCCGGGCGGCTATGAGGGCTCCTTCGAGTACCGGGACGGCTGCGTCTACGAGACCCAGCACAAATGCCCCTGGGCTACCGCCTTTGCGGCAGACGGCGGCATGGATACCGCAAGGTGCTATTGCAAAGAGATCGACGAGGATATCGTGCGGGGCTTCAACCCCCGCCTGGGCTTTGAGAGCCCCCAGAACATGCACGAAAAGGGCGAATGCCGGTTCTATTTCTACGGACCGGAGATCAAGGCCGGAAGGGAGGAAGGCCGTCTCGCCCCGCAGGAGAAGAAAAAATTTTCCATGACCTATCATACCGCCGATGTTTACGACGTGTTCTGCCGCCTGTGCGAACAGATCATGGGAAGGGCGTTCGTGGCTGCGGTAAACGGCCGCATCGAAGCGATGCTGGGCGAAGAGGGCATGCAGACCTTAAAGGCATGGGAAGGCTTTGATTTTGAGCGGATCGACAATCAGAAATAAGGAATTCTTCCGCCGCGTTTGGCGGCGTGCCGGCAGCGGCCGACTGCAGACCATCATTTGAGGGATCTTTTTAAAATGTCCCCCGGAAACAATTCCGGGGGATCTCTTTTTGATAAACAGCACAACCGCCGGTCAAATTTTCGCGCAAAAACCTTGTGAATGTGCAAAAAACGTGCGATAATGTTACCATCTGTATATATGTTTACGCAGATACAGGGCGAAAGCCTTTCTCACGACATTTTGTCTGTTCCTTCAAAATATCGTCATATAGTTACAAAACTCACAAAAGGATTTTATATAAGTGGATAAAGATCTTAAGCGCATGTCGCGATCGGAGCTGGTAGAGATCATCTATCAGTATCAGATCAGAGAAAAAGAACTGCTGAAAGAGAATGAAGAGCTGAAGGAGGTCCTCGCTGACCGCCGGATTCGGATCGACAATGCCGGTTCCATCGCAGAAGCAGCTCTCTCGCTCAGCGGCATTTTTGAGGCAGCCCAGGATGCAGCTGATCAGTATCTGACCGAGCTTCGCATCGCCAGCTCCGAAGCCGATCAGATGGCGCAGCAGCTCGTCATCGAGGCACAAAACGAAGCCAACCGGATCCGCAAAGAGACAGCAAGAGAGTGCCTTGAGATGAAGACCCGAACAGAGGCTGCCTGCAGCCAGATGCGGCAGAAGATCGCAGAGCTTCTCGATTCGCAGGAGAATCTGAAGAGCCTGCTGCAAAGCGGCGGAATGCAGGAACAGGGGCAGCAGGTCGAGCAGGAACAGCAGGAATAACAGAACGGATAACCGAAGCGGGTGTGTATTGCGGGCAAACAGAACGCCGGCAGCGCTTTATGTCGGAATCAGAAATTAAAGCAGCCATAAAGCAGGCAAGGAAACGGTAATGGAGACCATCAGTCTTAAGATCGAACAACTGAAAAGCGAACGGCGCAGGAAAGAACGGACAATGGGCATCCTGTGTCTGGCCTCTCTGCTCGTTGCTGCGGGTGTTTTCTGGCAGCTGCGGGTCGTGGGCATCGCCATGACGGACGGGACCTGCTGCGGTTTGAAAGAACATGTTCATACCGAAGAATGCATTGCGCAGCGGCTTCTTGTATGCGATGTCAGCGAGAGCGAAGTGCAGCCGGCAGAGGTGGGTGCGGCAGCC
>JABUTE010000079.1 GCA_021443825.1 Bacillota bacterium | reverse complement strand
CTCGTCGTGGGTCAGCTCGCTCTTTCCGCCGTTCCAGATGCCCAGCTCCTCGGCAACCTGCTGCACCAGAATACGGGGCATGGGAAAGAAGCCGCCGGCATGGCTGAGCAGATGCTTGATGCAGACAGGATCCTTCTGAGGATCGGTATATTCGGGCAGATATTTGCAGATGGGATCTTCGATATCGATGATTCCCTTCTCGGCCATCTGCATGATGCTCATAGCCGTGAACGACTTGGAAATGGAAGCGCAGCCGAAGATGGTATCATCGTCGATGGGAAGGCCGGTCTGTGCGTCTCTGACGCCGAAATTGTTTCTGTAAAGGACCTTTTCTTTATCAAAAACGCTGACAGCGATTCCGACCGCATCGTAAGCCTTTTTGATGTCTTCAACAAACTGTTCGAAAACGGAGATGTTCTTTTCGTTCATTACAAAGACTCCTTTCATTGTTCCTCGCCGAACGCTTCTGCGTACAGCTTCTTTTTGTTGATCGCATAATAGATATATACAAATAAGCCGGAGCAGAACCAGCCTACAGGGAACCCGAGAAATACGAAGCGGATATCGTGGGCGATGCTCATGGTGATCGCAAGAAACAACTGCCTGCAGCCGATCATACCGCTGAGGGAAAGGATCATGACCATCGAAGAATGACCGAAGCCTCTCACCGTATTGGAGAAGATCTGGTTCAGATTCTGGAAAACATAGAAGGGAACCAGCATCTGCAGCATCAGCATTCCGTAGCCCAAAGCCTCGCCATCGGAGGTAAAAATGCCGATCAGATCGCGGGAGGCGAAGAGGATCAGCACCGTGACGGCGACAAGAGTGCAGTTGGAGATGACCAGAACGGCCTTGATCCCGTTTTTGACACGGGCCTTCTTGCCGGCACCGATGTTCTGGCTGACATAAGGCGCGGTGGCCTGGCCGATGGACTGGCCGATCATGCCGATAAATTTATCCACCTTCTTCGCTGCGGCAGAGCCGGCCATGGCACTTGAGCCGAAGGAATTGAGATACTTCTGAACGAACAGATTGGAAAGGCTCAGCAGACTGGACTGGATCGCCGCCGGAATGCCCAGGCGGATGACCTCCTTCAGGATGGCTCCGTTGATATGCAGCTTGCTGACCGAAAGCTTATAGACATCGTCGGTGCGCATCATAACGCCGAAGACCAGGATCACGGAAATAAGCTGAGAGACGATGGTGGCAAGAGCGACACCGACGACGCCCATATGCAAAACGACCACCGTAAAAAGGTCCATGCCGATGTTGATCACACTGGCAACGACAAGAAACAGAAACGGCCGCAGAGAATCACCCACCGCCCGCAGCACGCCGGAGCCCACATTGTAGATGGCTGTGAACAGAACGCCGATAAAATAAACGCGAAGGTAAGCCACTGCCTCCGGATAGACATCGGCCGGGCAGTCGACCAGGCGCAGCAGAAATGGCGTCAGGAGCACGCCCACCGCCGCCATCAGTACCCCGATGATCAGGGAGAAGGTCACTGCGGTATGAATGGAGTCCTGCAGGTTGCGGTAATCCTTTGAGCCGTAATAGCGGGCAAATAAAACACCGGCTCCGTTGGAGAGGCCGGTGAAAAATCCGGTAAGCAGCGCAGAAATGTCCGAACAGGAGCCGACGGCTGCAAGAGCCGTCTTTCCGACGTAATTTCCGACCACAATGGAGTCGACGCTGTTATACAGGTTCTGAAAGATGTGGGATGCCAGGATCGGCAGTGCAAATGCGATGATACAGGAATAGATATTACCTTCGGTAAGTTTTGAGGATCCCTTCGCTTTCATTCGACCACACTTTCGCATATTCAAAATGGTGTGCCCGACAGGAGTCGAACCTGCGGCCTTTGGAGTCGGAGTCCAACGCTCTATCCAACTGAGCTACGGGCACATAGCCGAAAGCTGTTTCAAAACAGCATCCCGGCAAATTGGTATTATATCACAGTACATCCGGATAGAAAAGACTTTTCCGCGTCATTTTCTGATTTCCGCAGATCGGAAGAGAGCACTTCCTTTGTCTGCCGAAAGCGGCAGGTGCCACCGGAAGGATGTATGGTTCTTTTAAGGAGACTGCTATTTCATCAATCTTTTTTCACCGACTTTTTACGGATTTCATGGTAAGATATTCCTATCAATCAATAAAAGGATCGGAGGTTTCTCATGAACGAAATCTACACCCGCGTCAGCATCCGCAAATACCAGGACCGTCCGGTCGAACGGGAAAAACTGATGCAGATCTTAAAGGCAGGCATGCAGGCTCCTTCCGCAGGCAACCAGCAGCCCTGGGAATTCTATGTTGTCGAAGATAAGGAAACGATCGAAAAGCTGTCGAAGGTGCACCGCTATTCCGGCTGCGCTGCAGCAGCCCCTGTCGTCATCGTGCCCTGCATCAAAACAGACAACATGATCTTCGAGCAATACGGCGATATCGATTGCGCCATCGCGACCGAAAACATGTGGCTCGAAATGACTTCTCTGGGTCTTGGCGGCGTATGGATGGGCATTTCTCCGGTGGAAGACCGGATGCGTGCTGTCGAAGAGATCCTTCATATGCCCGAAAACCTGAAGGCCTTTGCCCTTCTGCCTCTTGGCTATCCTGCCGAAACGAAGCAGCAGCAGGATCGCTTTCACGAGGAACGGATCCATTTCGTTTAACGGCCCGCCGGCCGTACTCATTCTGCAGCAGCCGTCCATTTGACTGCTGAAACCGAAAATGCTATTATTGAAGCAGTATTTTTACTGTCCCTGTATCTATTTTTAAGGAGGACAATCCCATGAATGTAACCGAGAACAATGCTTATATTTCTCAGATGGACCCCGAACTGGGCGTTGCCATCGATGCAGAGCTTAAGCGTCAGAAGAGAAACATCGAACTCATCGCGTCCGAGAATATCGTTTCTCCCCTGGTACTTGCAGCAGCCGGCACAGTCCTGACCAACAAGTATGCAGAAGGCTACTCCGGCAGACGCTACTACGGCGGCTGCGTCAACGTAGACGTTGTTGAGACTCTTGCCATCGAAAGAGCAAAGAAGCTGTTCAACTGCGAATATGCCAATGTTCAGCCCCATTCCGGCGCACAGGCAAACTATGCCGTATATCTGGCACTCTGCACTCCCGGAGATACCGTTCTGGGTATGAACCTGGATCACGGCGGGCACCTGACCCACGGATCCCCCGTAAACTTCTCCGGAAAGCAGTATAACATCGTTCCTTACGGCGTTACCGAAGATACCAATGTGATCGATTACGATGAGCTGAGAAGACTGGCACACGAGCACAAGCCCAAGATGATCATCGCAGGCGCTTCCGCCTATCCCAGATTCATCGATTACGAAAAGTTCGCTGAGATCGCTCACGAAGTCGGCGCTTACCTGATGGTCGACATGGCTCACGTAGCAGGTCTGGTTGCAGCCGGTCTGCATCCCTCTCCCCTGCCCTATGCTGACGTCGTCACCACCACCACCCACAAGACCCTCAGAGGTCCCCGCGGCGGCATGATCCTCAGCAACAACGCCGATCTCTTCAAGAAGCTGAACTCCGCCGTATTCCCCGGCGCACAGGGCGGTCCTCTGGAGCATATCATCGCAGCAAAGGCTGCCGCTTTCGGCGAAGCTCTCAAGCCCGAATTTACCGAATACCAGAAGCAGGTCGTTGCTAACGCAAAGGTCCTGGCAGAAGAACTGGTAGCAAGAGGCTTTGATCTTGTATCCGGCGGAACCGACAACCACCTGATGCTGGTCGACCTGCGCAAGTTCAACATCACCGGTAAGGAAATGGAAAAGAGACTGGACGAAGTCTTCATCACCGTCAACAAGAACATGATCCCCGGAGATCCCCAGCCTGCCAAGTACACCAGCGGTATCCGCATCGGCACCCCCGCAGCAACCACCAGAGGCTTCAAGGAACCCGAAATGAAGAAGATCGCAGAATACATCTATCTGACTGCAACCGACTTTGAAAACAAGGCCGATTACATCAGAGCAGAAGTTGAAAAGCTCTGCGCAGGCTTCCCCCTCTACGAATAGGAAGGAATATCGGCTCTATGTCATCGGATAATCAGGTAGTCAGAAAAGGGGACCTGGTCATCAAGACCTACGGTTCTCATCTCAACTATCTCAGAGAAGCCGGCATTTACGAAAAGCTGAACGGCTCAGGCCTTGCTCCGGAGGTGACCTTCACCGGCCACGACACCCTCGAGCATCGGTTTGTCGAAGGAGAGACTCTCTATGACCGTATGCTTGCCGAGTACGAAAGCAGCGACCTTCTGGAAGAAGATCTGAAGCGATTCTTCTCCTGGTATGCTGCGTTTCGCGAAAAAACAGGCAACAGTCTGGAGCAGCTCGACCTGCACAAGTTCATCCTTTCTGCAGACGGTCTTCTCTACCTTGACTTTGAGCATTGCAAGGCCTCCTTTATGGAGGGCGACCTGGCAGAGGCTCTTGCGCAGCTTTACGCTATGAAAGAGCCCTTCAGCGGACGGGCCCACGAGGTCTTGTGCGCCTTTCTCCGTCTGGCAAGGCAGTACTTTGATATCAACGGTATGCGCCTTGCAGAGGCTTTCTCACAGGCACTGCAAAAAGCCTGCAGCAAGGCAGGTGTAAACTACGATGCCGAAACGGCAGAAAAGGAAAAGACCTTTATGGTCTGATACAAAAGTCTGCTTCACAAAAAACAATAAGATCCATCCTCTCTTCGGGAGGATGGATCTTTTCTTTTTTCTGCTTTCTGCGGCAACTCTTCTCAGATGCCCAACATGGCCTTTGCCACGTTCATATAGATCAGCAGCGACAGGGCATCGACGATGGTGGTGATGAAGGGCGATGCCATGACCGCAGGGTCAAAGCCCAGCTTTTTCGCAAACATCGGCAGGGTGCAGCCGACCAGCTTGGCGATGAAAACGGTAAAGAGCAGGGTCAGGCAGACGACGGCTGCAACCCCGACGGTAATGGATGGATTGTTCATCATCAGATGATCGACCAGCATGATCTTACCGAACGATACGGCAGCCAGAACAAGACCGCAGAGCACGGAAACGCGGATCTCCTTCCAGATGACCTCCAGAAGATCGGAGAATTCGATCTCGCCCAGCGAAATACCGCGAATGATGGTGACCGACGCCTGGGAACCGGAATTGCCTCCCGTATCCATCAGCATGGGAATGAAGGCCGTCAGAGCGACCTGGGCAGCCAGCGCATCCTCAAAGCCGGTGATGATGAGCCCGGTAAAGGTGGCCGATACCATCAGCAGCAGCAGCCAGGGGATCCTCTGCAGGAAGGTCTCAAAAATGCCCGTCCTCAGATAGGGCCGCTCCGAAGGGGTGATCGCAGCCATCTTTTCGATGTCTTCGGTAGCCTCTTCGATCATGACGTCGATGGCGTCGTCAACGGTGACGATGCCCACCAGACGGTTCTCTTTATCGACGACAGGAAGGGCCGTAAAGTCGTATTTGCTCAGCATCTGGGCGACCTCTTCCTTATCGCTCAGGGTATTGACGCTGATCACGTTGTCTTCCATGATATCGCACAGCTTATCCTCATACGAGGCCAGCAGCAGATCCTTGACCGTAACGATACCAACCAGCTTGCGCTTATCCGTTATATAGCAGGTATAGATGGTCTCCTTGTCGACACCGGCGGCGCGAATGATGGTAAAGGCATCCCAGACGGTAATATCGGGGCGCAGGTCTACATACTCGATGGTCATGATGGAGCCTGCGGAATCCTCCGGATAGTTGAGCAGCTGGTTCAGGTTTGCCCTGGTATTGGCGTCCACCGACTTCAGGATCCTTGCGACCACGTTGGCAGGCATCTCCTCGATAATGTCGACCGCGTCGTCCAGATACAGCTCGTCGACCACGTCGTGCAGCTCTTTGTCGGAGAACGACGAGATCAGCTTTTCCTGCATCTCCGGTTCCATTTCGACGAAGGTATCGGCGGCCAGATCCTTGGGGATCAGACGAAACAGCTTGATCAGCTCCTCCTGCGAGATCTCTTCGTCGTCGGTCAGCGTCACCAGGATCTCTGCGATATCAGCCGGGTTCAGGTCCTCAAGCAAAAGGCGCAGCTGCTGATAATGTCTGGCGCGGAGCAGATCCAGAAGCTCTGTCAGCTTTTCATTCAGTTCATTCATGAGACTTCCTCTCTTTCTTCGTTTTATTTATTGAGAGGAGACAGAAGCACGATGCGCTGGTCATCGTTTCCGGAAAGCTGAATGGAGCATTCTTCCTCGTCATATTCTACAAAATGGTCCAGAAAATCCTCCGGGCCGGAGATCACATCATAGCCGACGCCTTCGCGGTAATAATGCATGGGAACCGTCACTGCTGCGCCGATGCGGGCAGCGATGGAGGCCGCCTGGTGCCCGTCGATGGTATAAAAGCCGCCCACCGGGATCAGGATGCAATCGGCATCAAGCAGGGGCGTAAGCTGTTCTTCGGTCAGCTCGCAGCCAAGATCGCCGAAGTGAACGATCTTCAGCCCTTCTGCCTTGATGATATGGATCTTGTTGGGGCCTCTTTTGGCGCCCTGCGCGTCGTCGTGAAAGGTCTCGATCACCTGAACGGAAAAAGGCAGCTCTTCTGCCCTTTTTCCGGAAAGAACCACCGTTTCTCTTGCGCCGTGGTCGCGGTGTTCATGGCTGCATAAGACCAGATCTGCCGTTTCCCGGATATTCTTCAGCCCGGGTACGGTGCCGTCTGCGTAAGGATCGAGCACCAATGACGATGACAGGGTCTCCAGTTTAAAACATGCATGTCCGATATAAGTGAGCTTCATT
>JABUTE010000293.1 GCA_021443825.1 Bacillota bacterium | reverse complement strand
CTGTCAGCCTTGATGCTTCGGATGTTTTCAGGATGCGGGAAGCTTATTTGGCGGCTCCCTCTGTTAATAAGTACAATTTCGTTGTCCTTGCAGGCGATGTTCACAAACGCCTTGCCGAGGAAATATGTTCCGCCGATTACAAGTATTTTCATTATTCAGGGTACTCCATGTTGTTAATTATTTATAAATTAGTTCACCGCAAATGCGGTAGAAATCAGCCCTTTTGTAATTCACATCCTCATCCATTTATGCATGGGTTGAATGTGAGAATTTATGTTTTCTATATAAAAACTCGAGCAGACTAAACTATGTAAATGTGGGTGCAAATATGGTATTATCACAAGTGCGATGCTCCAATGCATTGCGTGGTTATCAATGATGCGGGGGAATAATCATATCGGCATCAGTGCGGTTGCCGGGCAACATTTTTGTATCACACTAGTCAATAAACATTAATATATTACTATAATTATTCGGTAACAATATTATATCAGTTTAATATAGTGTAAATAAGTATTATAAATTAGAGTTTTTGTATGTTGAATGCAGATTTTGTGACAATTGATTTTGACAGGAAAGCAAGGTGCGGTGTGCCGGAGGTTATTTACGGTGCGGGCAAGACTGCGGAGCAGATAGCCGAGATTGCCTTGAGGCTTATTGAGGGCGGCGAGAAGACGGTGCTTGTTACCCGCATGGATGCTGAGAAAAATGAAGTTGTTAAGAAGGCATTCGCAGGTGTCGTGAACATTGGCACGATTGAGGCCCGTGATCTCGGTGGGCACGCCTGGGCCCTTGTACTTGTAGAGGATGAAGTGCGTGTCCGCAATGGGGGCGCTCGTGTCCTGGTCTTCCTTGACGGTCTCGATATGGCGGTACTTCCAGTTGATCTCGGTGTGGGTGATCGTGGCGCGGCCATCGACCATATCGAACTTCCAGCTGTCACCTGCAACGCCTGTATAGGTTCCGTTCACGACCTCAGCATAGGTACGTGCATCGATGGTGAACTCGCAGGATTCGGACTGCTCGGCATCTTTGCGGGACATATAGCCATCGGGGCTCTCCTCGTTTGCAGCATGGGTCTCAACGAGGCGGTAGTCACCGAAGCGGTCGATGAGGTTCTCGTCGAACTGCAGGATGCCCTGGCTGTTGGTAGTGCCGCTGCAGGTGTCAGGCTCGATGGCGTCGTCCTCGGGGCAGATGGCTGTGACAGTGACCGTCAGGGCCGTTCCGGGCACCAGCTCCTTTGCTGCCGAAGCAATGCCCTTGTTATGACCGCTTTGCGATCCGTAAAGACTTTTGAACCGGGTCTGCGGCGAGGAGATATCGTCCAGCACCAGATCCAGGCTGTAGCGCGAGCCAACATTATAGATATAAGTGGTCTTGTCGATATCGACGGAAGGATCCAGCCGTTCGGTGCTGCAGCCCTTTTGCAGATACCATCGGCTGTAGGAATTCCCCTCGTTATCTGCCAATGTTACCTTAAAAGCCAGCTTTGCATCAGAGGCCGGCTTTTTGCAATTGATGCGGACCTTCAGCTGCTCACTGTTATCGATGGTCATGGAGACAGCCAGCTTTCCCGTCTGGGCGATCCCGCCGGAATCCTGCCCGGAATAATAACCTACCGACGCTTTCTTGTTCTTCAGATCGGCAAAACGCCCCTTCTGGCTGCGGATCACCTCATCGTAATGGCTGTGGGTAGCAACATCGGTATAGCCGGTGCAGGCGTCTGTTCCCTCAGAATCTGCCGGGCTGTAAAAGACTGCGTAGACGAAGGCCGTATCGGGGCTGTATTCGATGATCCAGGAACCTGCCCACAGCTCTTCTTCGGTCTGGTCTTTCATCAGAGCATATGCTGCGCTGCCCTCGTCCTCTTTATCGGAAGATGCCGCGTAATAAAGCGGATGATCGTCGAATTCCGCCAGCTGCTCGTCGGTATGATCGCCCGCCGGAATGCCGGCGCTTTGAGGGTTAGAGCCGTTGACCATGCCGCTGGCATGCTCTTGCGAATACGATCCGCTGCTGCCCAGGGCGCGAAGCTGCGTCAGGCGGCTTTGCACCGCCGTATAGATGATCTCGGCCTTATCGTCCAGCTCTCGCTGGGTCAGGCGAAGCTGCACCGCAGAAACGGCCGGAGCCGCCAGCGACAGCAAAATGATGATGACCGAAAGACAGACCAGCACTTCTGCCAGCGTCATCCCCTTTTTATTCAAAAACGGTCTGCCGAAAAAACGATAAAAAAACATAAACGCGCCTTTAATAAAAATATAGAAAAAACCGATTAATTAAGAGCCGGATGAGACCGATAGAAACAATATGAGAAGAAAATGAATGCTTCAAATACGAGGCGTTTCCCCTCGTCAGTCACATTATATAGCCATGTTTGAAAATTCGCAACCACTATTAACCGATCTGTAACCTTTAAAGCAACGCCTATTGCTTTTTCATTTGCAGCGGATATAATAGCAGTAAAAGTCACACTTTTAAATCTATAATTCGGTATTTTTCATACTATCTATATATTTGTCACCAAATCTGTCACCAAAGCAAACCGTTTAAAGGATTATTTTTATGGCTTATAAACGAATCGGAGATGTTCTCCTCTCAGCCGGTGTCATCACTGCCGAGGATCTGGAAAAGGCTTTGGCGATCCAGCAGAATTCCAAGCATCGCCTCGGCGAGGTTCTGGTCTCAGAGGGCTTTGTTTCCGAAGCAGAGCTCATTGAGGCTCTGGAGATCCAGCTGGGTATCGAATTCATCGATCTGTCCAAAGCATCCTTATCGCCGGATCTTGCCCGATATGTGCCCCGCAGCCTTGCCGAAAAGTACAACGCCGTACCCGTCAGACTGCAGCAGGACGAGCTCTATCTGGCCATGAGCGATCCGCTCAATTTCTATGCAGCGGAAGACATCAAAAAATCATCCCATAAGAAGATCATTCCCATGATCGCAACAGCCGACGGCATCAGCAGAGCCATTCATAACCTGTACGGAAATGAAGGCGCCGCAAGAGCCATCGAAGAGATGATCCGCGATGCCTCCGGCTCCTACGACATCGAAAGCAGCGCCAATATCACCGTGGTCGACCCGGAGGATACCGCCTCTGCGCCCACGGTAAGACTGGTCAACAACATCATCGAGCGAGCCGTTTCCGAGCGTGCATCCGACATCCATCTGGAGGCCCGCGAAAATGACATGGCCGTTCGCATCCGTGTCGACGGAGTGCTGCGCAATATCTTTACCGTACCCAAAGAGCTTTCGTCTTCGGTCATCGCGCGCATGAAGGTCATGGGCGGCATGGATACCTCCGAGCGCCGCGTGCCCCAGGACGGCCGCGCCAACTTCCGCAAAGGAAAAGATGACATCGACCTTCGTATCAGCTCTCTTCCCACCGTATTCGGCGAAAAGCTGGTCATCCGTCTTCTGGATAAAAACAGCCAGATCCTTTCCCGCAAGGGGCTGGGACTGGATGATAAAAACATTCCACGCTTCGACCATCTGATGCGCAACAATTCCGGAGTGATCCTGATCACCGGCCCCACCGGTTCGGGAAAATCCTCCACCATGAACACCATGATCCGCGAGCTCAATACCGATGATGTGAACCTGATCACCCTGGAAGACCCTGTGGAATACAACATCAGCGGTGTCAATCAGGTGCAGATCAACGAAAAGACCGGCATGACCTTTGCGGAAGGCTTAAAGGCCTCCCTTCGTCAGGACCCCGACATCATCTCGGTGGGTGAGATCCGCGATGCCGAAACGGCAGAGATCGCCATGCGGGCTGCCATCACCGGCCATCTGGTGCTCTCTACCCTGCATACCGGCGACGCCATCTCTACCCTTGACCGGTTAAAGGACATCGGTGTGGCGCCCTATCTGACCGCCAGCGCTCTGCGAGGCGTCATCGCCCAGCGTCTTATCAAAAAGATCTGTCCCAACTGCAAGGAGACCTACGAGCCCTCCGACGAAGAACTGGACCTGCTTCATATCGACCGCACCCCCGGCCTTCTTTTCGCAAAAGGCAAGGGCTGCCCCCACTGCTTCCATACCGGCTACCGGGGGCGCACCGGCGTATTCGAGATCCTGCTGGTCGATAAGCACATCCGAAAAGCCGTTATCTCTTCCGAACCGCGAGAGACCTTCGAAGCCCTCGTTAAAGAGCAGCAGTTCATCTCCATTGCCGACCGCTGCAGACAGCTGGTCAAAGACGGAGTCACCACTTCTGCGGAAGCTTTGAAGACCATCTACTCCACCGTAGAATAAAGCCATGATCGACTATAAATACAAAGCCGTCGCAAGCAGCGGCAAGAAGATCACCGGCATCGTGCAGGCCTACAACGAATACGAAGCTGCCGCCAAGATCAAAGAAGAGTTTCCCATCATCGAAAACCTGACCGAGGTCCGGCTGAACGGAAAACAGAAGCTGGATCTGAACGAGCCGTTGTGGGTCAACGAAAGAAATCTTGCCCTGATCTGCAGCCAGGTCGCTATTCTGCTGCGGGCAGGCCTTCCGGCGGCCAGAGTCGTAGGCATCATCGCAGAGCAAAGCAGCGACCGGCTGCTGAAGCGCTACCTGACCGAGACGGCTGCCGATGTGGAGGCCGGTAATCCCCTTTCCGACAGCTTAAAACGCAACGGCAAAAAACTGCCCCCCGCCTTCATCGAAATGATCAAAGCCGGCGAAGACTCCGGAACACTGGAGCAGTCCTTCGATAAGCTGACCCTGTTTTTCGAAAAGCGCTGTCAGGTAAAGGGCAAGGTGCGCGGCGCCCTGATCTATCCTGCCATGCTCACCGTGCTGGCGGTGGCCGTCGTGATCCTGGTGATCAATGTCGCTGTCCCGGCCATCTCAGGCGTCATCGTCGAAAACGGCGGCCAGATGCCCATGCCGACCCTGATCCTTCTGGATATCTATCACTTCTTTGAACGCTACGGCCTCGTATCTTTCTCCGTGATCCTTGTAGCCGCCTGCCTCTATCAGTTCTGGAAACGAAACACCAGAGCCGGCCGGCGCTTTCGTGCAAAGCTGCAATACCGGATGCCCATCCTTGGAAAGCTGGTCAAAATGAATGCAGCCTCCCAGTTTGCAAACACCATGGCGACCATGCTGTCTGCAGGGATCCCCATCAAAAAAGCAGCTGACATCACCGCAAAGGTCATCGACAACTGCCTTGTGGCAGACTCCGTGGCTGCGGCCACCGAAAAGCTGGAAGAAGGTCGAAGCCTGGGCAGCGTTCTTGCCGAGAATCCCTATCTTCCATCCCTTCTTTGCGAAATGGCTGCCGTCGGCGAAGCCTCCGGCTCTTTAGAGGAAACTCTTTCTACCATCGGGATCTATTACGATCAGGAGACCGAACGGGCATCGGCCAAGGTGCTTTCCATGCTGGAGCCGATCATCACCATCGTCATGGGTCTTTGCATCGGCTACATCGTCATCGCTCTTTATCTTCCCATGTTCAGCATGTACGGTACGGTATAACTGTTTTTATAATGACCGTCCGTTCTTATATTCCCCGCAATTTTTTCATATCTGTTTTTACTCAGAAAGGATGTCGCAACATGAAAAACAACAGCAAGGCATTCACCCTGGCAGAACTTCTCGTGGTCGTAGCGATCATAGCGATCCTGGTCGCCATCGCCATTCCCACCTTCAGCTCTGCCGCACTCAAGGCAGAAAAAGCCACCGTCATGGCAAACATGAGAACGGCTTATGCCGAAAATACCATCGCAGAGCTGACAGAAGCAGTCGGCCGGAGCCAGACCGATTCCAACAAGGTTCTGGGTCAGACTCTCGACGGTTATACCTATCGCTATTCCGACGGAAAGGTCACCGTTACTGGCAGCAGCAAGAACTTTAACGGTTCTTACTACGACGGCACCAGTTTCCATATGGAATAATATATACCGAACCCAATTTTTGTTAACTTATATCTCAATGAACAACGTAACGCAGAACAGAAAGGTATTCATCATGAGAAACAAGAAAGCATTCACCCTTGCAGAGCTCCTCGTCGTCGTAGCGATCATCGCCATTCTGGTAGCCATCGCCATCCCCACCTTCTCCTCTGCCACCAGAAAGGCAGAAGAAGCGACCATCAAGGCCAACATGAGAACGGCTTATGCGGAGCAGACCATCGCAGATCTGATGGAAGAAGCAGGCCAGACCTCTACCGACACCAACAAGGTGCTGGGTCAGACCATCGACGGCTACACCTACAGCTTTGCTGACGGAAAGATCACCGTTACCGGAACCGATAAGCCCTTCAACGGCGCTTACTACGACGGCACCAACTACGTAATGCAAAGCTCCGGCAACTAAGGAAGTATCCCGTTTTTACGGGCTTCACATCTGTATTCATCGGCTGCAAGGCCTTTGAATGATACCGGTGCCGAATGGGTTGCGGCACCCCTTCGTGAAAACGAAGGCAAAAGACCGGGCGTGCTTCGGTCTTTTACCCTTGTTTTCAGGATATTTATGGATCTTTATCTCACAAACGAAACAATCGCATATTTCCGATTCCTGCTCTTTCTGCTGGGTCTTTGCATGGGAAGCTTTTCCAATGCATGGGCCTGGAGGATCTCCAGCGGAGAACCAATTACAAAAGGAAGAAGTCATTGCACCGTCTGCGGACATACGCTGATGGCATGGGATCTGATTCCCCTCTTCTCGTGGTTGTTTTTAAAGGGTCGGTGCCGCTATTGCAAGGCGCCCATTCCTTTGCGCTATCCGGCAGCGGAAGCGGTCTGCGGTCTGTATTTCATTACGGTCGCTGTTTCGTGCAGCTTTGACCTGCAGCTGCTGCGCCTGCTTTT
>JABUTE010000193.1 GCA_021443825.1 Bacillota bacterium | reverse complement strand
CGTGGATCGGCAGGTGATGGCGGAGAAAAGGCTCTTTTTGGCTTTTCGGAGCCACACCTACCGGGGTACCGCGCCCGGTCCCCGAGCTGTGCCATGAGTCTGTTACGAATATTGAGGCACTCCGGGCTCTCCCTTCCTCCCACACAGCCCCATAACGCAACAAAAAACCGTCCGATTCGCTCGGACGGTTTTCGTTTGCTGATACGCTTATGCCCTATACGGGATAAGACTTGTTGGCCTTGTCGGCAGCAGAGGCATCGATGCCGGTCTGCTGTGCTTCTCTGTACTTGAAGAAGTCGGTAGCGACCTGGGGGAAGAGAGCGTAGCTGAGCACGTCTTCATCCTGCTGCTTGTAGGGAGCAACTTCCTTCTTGAGTGCATCCAGCTCGGGCTTGATCTTGTCGGCCGGTCTGCAGGTGATGGGCTTTTCGTTGCCCAGAGCCTTCTTCTGCAGCTCCTTGTCGACGGGCATGGGAGTTGCACCGTACTCGCCCTTCAGGATACCCTTGGTCTCCTTGGTGATCATCTTGTAGCGCTCGCCCATGAGTACATTGAATACAGCCTGGGTTCCGACGATCTGAGAAGACGGAGTAACGAGAGGAGGCTCGCCCAGATCCTTTCTGACTCTGGGAACCTCGGCCAGTACTTCGTAGTACTTGTCGGAAGCACCCTGCTCCTTCAGCTGCGACATCAGGTTGGAGAGCATGCCGCCGGGAACCTGATACATGAGAGTCTTGATATCGACGCCCAGAACCTTGGGGTTCATCAGGCCGCTGGCCAGAGCATCGTCTCTGATGGGTCTGAAGTAGTCGGCGATCTCTGCCAGCAGATTCTGGTCAAGACCGGTATCCCAGGGAGTTCCCTTGAACATCTCAACGAGAACCTCGGTGGGGGGCTGGGAAGTGCCCTGCGACAGGGGAGACATAGCGGTATCGATGATATCGCAGCCTGCTTCAACAGCCTTTACATAAGTGGTGGTCGCCAGACCTGCGGTGCAGTGGGAGTGCAGATCGATGGGGATCTCGACGGTCTTCTTCAGCTCGGATACCAGCTCGTAAGCGGGGTAGGGCAGCATCAGACCGGCCATATCCTTCAGGCAGATGGAATCTGCGCCCATGTCCTGGATCTTCTTTACGATGTTCTTCCAGTAGTCCATGGTATAGGCTTCGCCCAGGGAGTAGGACAGAGCGATCTGTGCGTGTCCGCCTTCCTTCTTGATGGCCTTGACAGCAGTCTGCAGGTTTCTCATATCGTTGAAGGCGTCGAAAACGCGAACGATGTCGATGCCGTTAGCAACCGACTTCTGAACGAAATATTCGACGACATCATCGGGATAATGTCTGTAGCCCAGCAGGTTCTGGCCTCTGAGCAGCATCTGCAGCTTGGTGTTCTTAAAGCCTTCGCGGAAGGCTCTCAGTCTGTCCCAGGGATCTTCCTTTAAGAATCTGAGACATGCATCAAAGGTGGCGCCGCCCCAGCATTCTACGGAATAGTAGCCTACCTGGTCCATCTTGTCGACGATGGGGAGCATCTGCTCGGTGCCCATTCTGGTCGCGATGAGGGACTGGGGAGCATCTCTGAGCACGGTTTCGGTAATCTTTACCGGTTTCTTCTGAATGTTTTCCATATTTTAACCTTATCCTCTAGTTAATTCCGAAAATAGCCATAAAGGTTCCTGCAGCAACGGCAGTGCCGATAACGCCTGCGACGTTGGGACCCATTGCATGCATCAGCAGGAAGTTGGTCGGATCGGCTTCTGCACCGACCTTCTGGGAAACTCTTGCTGCCATGGGAACGGCGGATACACCGGCAGAACCGATGAGGGGGTTGACCTTGCCGCCGCTGAGCTTGCACATGATCTTGCCGAAGATGACGCCGGCCGCGGTTCCGAAGCAGAAGGCGATGAGACCGAGGGCAACGATCTTAATGGTATCCCATCTGAGGAAGGCTTCCGCAGAGGTGGTGGCACCGACGGAGGTTCCCAGCAGGATAACGACGATGTACATCAGGGCGTTGGATGCCGTTTCGGTCAGCTGACGAACGACACCGCATTCTCTGAACAGGTTGCCCAGCATCAGCATGCCGACCAGGGGAGCGGTCGTGGGAAGGATCGCGCAGACAACGATGGTTACGATGATGGGGAAGAGGATCCTTTCCTTCTTGGAAACAGGGCGCAGCTGATCCATCTTGATCTTCCGCTCCTCTTCGGTGGTGAGCGCCTTCATGATGGGCGGCTGGATGATGGGAACCAGCGACATGTAGGAATATGCGGCTACCGCAATAGGTCCTAAGATCTCGGTCTGGCCCAGCTTGCTGGCCAGGAAGATGGAGGTGGGGCCGTCTGCGCCGCCGATGATGGCGATGGAGGCAGCTGCCTTATCGCTGAAGCCCATGAGCATGGCGCCCATGTAGGCTGCGTAGATGCCGAACTGGGCGGCAGCGCCCAGCAGGAAGCTCTTGGGATTTGCAATGAGGGGACCGAAATCGGTCATTGCGCCGACACCCATAAAGATCAGGCAGGGAAGGATCGCCCATTCATCCAGCATGAAGAAGTAGTGCAGCAGACCGCCTTCTTCCATGATCTGGGGATAGATGTTGACAAGGAGCATACCGAAGGAAATGGGAACCAGCAGAAGCGGTTCATATTCCTTTGCGATCGCCAGGTACATGAAGAAGCATGCGACGCCGATCATGACCAGGTTGCCCAATGTCAGGCTGGCAAATGCCGACTGTCCCAACAGGTTGGCAAGAGTTGAAGAAATATACTCCATTTGGACCTCCGTATTAATTGAGGCTTGCGATAACTGCGCCGGCTTCGACCATCTGACCTTCGGTGACGTCGATGGATGCAACTACGCCATCCTGAGGAGCAACAACGGGGATCTCCATCTTCATTGCTTCCAGAACGATGACGGTGTCGCCTGCCTTTACGCTGGTGCCGACGCCTGCAGCGATCTTGAAGATCTTTCCTGCTGCGCCTGCGGTGATCTTAACTGCGCCTGCACCGGCTGCAGCCTTGGGAGCTGCGGGAGCCTTGGGAGCGGGAGCGGCTGCCTTTACGGGAGCCTTGACTGCGGGAGCTGCGGGCATTGCGGTGCCGTCAGCCTTTTCTACCTGTACCTCGTAGGATACGCCGTTAACAGTTACGATGTAGCTTTCCATTGATTAGTTCCTCCTGATTCTGCGGACTACATAGCCCTCTGGATTCTGGCCCTGTGCAGACATGGATGCATACAGAGCCGCGGTGATAACTGCGACTAAAAGACCTTGGTCATCGTCTTCCTTTTCGACTTCGACGACGGGGGCTGCGGGCGCTGCCGGCTGCGGCTGTGCCTTTGCCTTCGGTGCGATGTACTTGAAAAGGCTGATGATAAAGGAAATGAAGATCAGAACAGCGAAAACGGTGCCCATACCGAGCAGCGTATTCAGACCTGCACGACTAAAAATCTCTCCTAAGCTCATGGGGACCTCCAATTAATACTCCTGTGCAAGGAGCATCTCGAAAGCACCGAGAACCGTCTTTCTGGAATCTTCGGGTTCGATGGCCCTGTCCACATAGCCTCTTGCAAGGAAGCCCTCAAGACCTGCCTTGGTCAGGTATTCCTGGCCTTTGCCGGCGATAAAGGCCGGCTTGTCGGGAGACTTGGCCAGATCCTCTTCGAACAGGATCTTGACGGCTGCATCCTCGGGCATAACCTGGACCTTTGCATCCTTCCAGGCGAATACGAACTCAGCGCCCAGAGCCTTGTTGTTCATGACAGAGAAGGCAGAACCCATCGCCTTGCCGGTGATCAGGTTTACGCTGGGAACCTCGGCGCAGGCAAAGGCACCTGCCAGATAAGCAGCGGCCTTGGGAAGGGCTTCTTCTTCGCCGGCGGCATTGCTGAAGCCGGCTGCGTTGGTAACGGTCAGCAGGGGCAGATCGAAGGCGCCGCAGAAATCGACGAATTCGGCCATCTTTTCGCAGGCGGCTGCAGTCAGCTTTTCTTCTTTATTGGCAACAAAGCCGACGGTCATGCCGTCAAGACGCATAAAGCCGGTGAGAGCAGCGCCCTTCTTGGCGGCGCCGACCTCCAGATAAGAGCCGGCATCGGCGATCTGCATCAGCACGTCTTCGGGATCCGCAGGGTCGCTGCAGGAGACCAGTCTGTTCAGATCGTCTTCGCTCTCAACGACGGGAGCACAGTCTTCGAAGGACAGGGGCAGATAGCCGTAAAGGGTGCGGATGTAAGCGCACAGCGATTCCTCGTCGCCGGTCTGGGCTGCAACGTCGTTGGAAGGAGCAGCCTTCAGGAACTTGTCGATCTCGTTTCTCTTTCCGGTGTAGGCTCTGGCTGCGGGTGCATTGATAAAGATGTTGCCCTTGCCCTCTTCGGTGAGAACAAAGTCAGCCATGCCTGCCGCAACTGCCATGCCGCCGCCGCAGCTGCCGAAAACGGCTGCGATCTGAGGAACGATGCCTCTGGCGTCGGCCTGTGCCTTAAAGAGCTTTCCGTAAGCGTGAAGGGCGTCGGCGCCTTCTTCCAGACGCAGACCGTTGGTGTCGATGAGGGCCAGAACAGGAGTTCCGGTCTTCATGGCCAGCTTGTACATGCGCAGGATCTTCTTTGCATGCATTTCGCCCAGAGTGCCGCCCATAACGGATGCATCCTGGCTGTAAACGTATACGGGTCTTCCGTCAATGGAACCGTATCCGGTCACAACTCCATCGGAAAGAGCCTTGCCGGTGGCACCGAAATCGGTGCTGCGGGCAGTGACACCTTCGCCCAGCTCCATAAAGCTGCCGGCATCCAGTATCAGCTCCAGTCTTCTGAAGGCTGATGTATTATTTGTCATTGTTTACCTCCATATGATTTTATTGATAATGAATTAACTACCATAACTAACCAAGTGTATACTATATCATAAATCAGAAGAAAGTGGATAGGGTAACACTAAAAAAATGATATTTAAAATTCGTCGAAAAATACAGAATCTATCAAAAAAAACGAGGTAGCCGGGTGGATCTGTATTATAATATAATATGTTCGAACATGCTGAAAACAAGGCGTTTTCGCAGTAGACAGCACAGGCTTGCAAATTAATTGAGGAAAGACTTTAACATTATGATTTTTGAGTATAATATAACGGAATCCACCAGCGAAGATATAAAATTATTATATGAGCAGGGAGACGCCCGCCTGCTGGATGCGGTCTATGCCCTGGAGCAGACCAATGGCCTCGGCGCTCAGGGAGAGCAGCTGTATTGCCCCCGGGGCGGTGTCTACCTGAGCATGCTGCTGCCGGCCGGTGATGAGCAGACCCTCTTAAAGGCGGCCTCCGTCTGCGCCTGCCGGGCCGTGCGCCGGGTAACGGGAAAAGAGCTGCATATCCGCAGCGGCGGCCGGCTTTTTCTGGACGGCAAGCGGGCAGGCCTGCTGACGCTGCAGACGCCGGATCTTGCAGCAGGTGAGCCGGCAGATGCGGTGATCCTTTCTGCCGTTCTTTATATCGTGCTGCCCGAAAGCCTGATCCCCGAGGATATGGATCCGCAGGCGGGCGCTCTTTATCCCGATCCGGCTGAGATCGGCTGGCTTGGAAGAGGGGCAGGCCAGATCCTGGCAGAGCAGGATCTGGGGCAGCTGCTGCTGGCAGGCCTTCGCAGCCAGCTGATGTATGCCCTTCTGGAAGAATGCAGAGCCCTTGCCGAAGAAGCCTCTGTGCAGCAGCTGCTTTCTGCGTACGACGACATGACAGCCGATGGTGCTGCAGATGCAGATGAAGAGGCTTTACAATAGCTGCAGGCAAGTAAGTAATTTGTAAGGAAGTAAATTTATAGTAAATAGTGGATAGGTATTCTTTGTATATTAATAGACAGTACCGATATCCCTTGCTTTAAAAATCAATTATTAACTGTATATTCCTGCTTTTCAAATGGGAAGAGCTGCGAAAAATAGCAAAAAAAAATAATAATTCCTAAAAAAAATGTGAAAGTTCATGCATTTGAGAGTGCAATTTCAGAAATGTTATTATACAATAAAATACATGTTCCCGGATTAATAACGGCAGCCATTGCCAGTTGACAAAAAAACGCGAAGAGTGAGGTGGAAACATGATCGTTTGTGGAGGAAATGCAGCCGGCTTCGCCGACCTGCTGAAAGAAAACGGAGCGGAAGAAGTCGTATATCCCAAGGGGATCGATATTACTCCCGAATTAGAAAAGAACGGAATGTCGTTCCTGCTTGAAAAGGGCATTCTGGCATCCAAGGCGACCGATACCGACGGTGTAGAGCACGTGCTCTTCTGCCTCGGTCCCGGAAGCATTTTAAGCAAGAATACCTATGCAAGCCATAATTCCGCATTGTTTTCCGAGATCATTCCTCTCGGAAAGGATGCAAGATGCCTGCTGATCCCGACCGAGACCCTTTTTGAACTGAAGCTGAAGAACCCCGAGCTTTGCAAGGCTATGGATGCCGATACCGAATCCATTCAGAATTATCTGACCATGGCATCGGTCGCCTTCCACAGCGGCGAAGGTCTGGGCAGAGTCGCAGCCTTCCTGTATTGCTTCCACGACCACCGCATGCTGGTGGATTTCTCCCAGAGAAGAGTTGCCAACTTCACCAATCTGTCTCTGAGCCAGGTATGGAGATCCGTCTCCGAGCTGCGCAAGGAAGAAGCCATTCAGACCGGCATGGGCGGCATCATGATCACCGACCTTAAGCGTCTGAAGCAGTTCGTTCCCGATTCCGTGATCTATTGCAACCTGACCAAGATCACCAAAAAGTAACATCCCCAAAAACGTGCGCCGGGCCGTAAGGCCCGGCTTTTTCTTTGCTCTGCAGCAGATCCTTTGCGTGTGCTTTTTGCGTGGGCGACCGCAGCCCGGCAAAGAGAGCC
>JABUTE010000209.1 GCA_021443825.1 Bacillota bacterium | reverse complement strand
GGCGCAGCAGGCACCGGCTCGACCACCGGAAATGAGGCCGGCCGCTCCGTCTCTTTTTTCGGGCTGCTCTGCACCGGTTCTTCCTGAGGCCCGATGTTGCCGGCCATAAAGCTTTCTCCTAAAAATTCTTTGGCAAGAGAAACGCTGATGATATTGATGAACTCGCTGTTAAGAACGCCTTCGATGTTCAGTGAGAACCGCACAGCCACGATCTTCTCGTTCTGCGGCAGACGCTCCAGCCGGAAGGTGTCCGGATCGTTGAGTTCAAAGGGCAGGGGGGTGGAAATGTTCACCGTACAGGAGAGCATTTCCGACAAGGCTGTAGAGGCAGCCCCCATCATCTGGTTCATCAGCTCGCAGATGGCGCTGACGGTCAGCTCGTTGAGCTCCAGCTCTTCGTCGCCGCTTTCTTCGCCCATGAGGATATCGAGGATCATCTTTACATCGCGGCGCTTTAAAAGCAGGATGTTGGACCCGGACAGCCCCTCCAGATAGCTGATCTCTACCCCAAAGGCCGGGTTGAAATCACCCAGCTCGAAGGATAACGGATCGGCGACGCTGATGCGGGGCGTGGTAATGGCAACTCTGTGGCCCAGAATGTTGGAAACCACCGTAGCAGAAGAGCCCAGGGCTATGTTCATGATCTCTCCTAAGGCATCCAGCTCCATCGGAGTGAATAATTCGTTATTCATAGGTTCCCGGGGCTCCTTTCATTAAGATCGACTGTAAATTGGTGTTTGGTGATGATCAGTATTTTTCAAAATCCATGGCGACCGGTGTCATTGCGGCTGCATTAAATGCATTGATGCCCTGCGCCCGAAGACCCAAGTCGGCATTTTCTGCGCCCTTGCGGAAGCGGAACCGGCTGAGCAGATCGCGGATGATGGCGGTCTGAGCGGAAAGCTCCTGGCTGGAGGCTGCGGATTCTTCGCTGGTCGCCGAGTTGGACTGAACGACTGCGGAGATCTGGTCGATGCCCTCCGTTACCTGAGCGATCGCGTCGGCCTCGTGCTCAACGGCCTGCGAGATGGCCTGCATATCGACGACCACCGACTGCGAAGATGCAACGGTCTCTTTCAGAGATTCCATAACGTTCTTTGCGATCTCGTTGCCCTGCGCCGCTGCATTGATGGAGTTTTCGATCAGCTCCTTAGTGGCCTTGGCTGCCTCATCGGACTTGGAGGCCAGATTGCGGACCTCGTCTGCAACGACGGCAAAGCCCTTGCCTGCGGCGCCTGCTCTGGCAGCCTCGACGGCTGCATTCAGAGCCAGAATGTTGGTCTGGAAGGCGATATTTTCGATGGTTGCAATGATCTTGCTGATGGAACCGGAGCTTTCGCTGATCTTGACCATGGATTCCATCATCTTTTCCATGCTGGCGCTGCAGTCATTGAGCTGCTGGCCGGCCTGTACGGTATGCTGCGTCGCAACGCGGCTGTATTCCGCATTCTTGCGGGCGGTGTCGGAGATCTCCAAAACGGTGGCGGAAAGCTGCTCGACGGCGCTGGCCTGCTCGGCAGCACCCTGTGCCAGAGACTGAGATACATCGGAGACCTGTCTGGAGCCGGCTGCTACCTGCTCGGTGCCCTGGCCGATGCGGCTTAAGGCATTGCCCAGACTTCCGTTGATCAGGTTGATGGAATCGAGAATCTCTTTCAGATCACCCTTATAGATGGATTCGTCGGTGCTTTCGACATCGAAGTTGCCGTTGGCCATTTCGCCCAGCATGTATTTGATGTCGTCGATGATGGTGCGAAGGCCGCTGACGATGCCTGCGGTGGATTGGGCAAGAGTGCCCATTTCGTCTTTCCGGTCGGTCTCCATCATGGGCGAGGTGATATCACCCTCGTTGAGGAGCGCCATCCGGTCGATGCACGCAGTCAGGGGAAGGCTGATGCTCTTGGCGATCTTTCTGCCCAGGTCAAGGGCAAAGCCGATGCCCATCATAATAAGAACACCAAGCACCATCAGCGCTCTGTTGCAGGTGCGGTAGGATTTTGCCGCAACGGCACTTCCCAGCGTTACCTTGGCTGCCATAAGATGCAGCAGAGCGTCTACCACATCTTCGTATACAGGATCGAGCTCGTTGACCAGTCTGGTCTGTGCCAGCTGAACCGCTTCGGGGCTGCGATCTTCTGCCAGAGGAGCTAAGATGTCGTCCTGAAGGGCCTTATAATCGGCCCACAGGGCTTTGATCTCGCGGCTGGCTTCCAGCTCTTCTTCGTCTTGCAGGCTTGCATCCATATTGGCGAGATAGCTTTCGAAGCCGGCTTCGTAGGCCTGCAGGTTTTCCATGGCCTTCTGCGCGTCTTCTTCATTCATATAGCCTACCACATCGTGAACATAGCGGTCGCTTTGGCAGAACAGCGAGCCGTACTGACCGATCTCACCCTGCGCAAAGCCGTATCTTGTCAAAGCATCGGCATAGTCTCTGTTTACGAAGTGCAAAAAGATCGAGCTGCAGATACCTGCATAACTTACGGTGAAGATGATGAGTGCAAAGGCGAGTATGAGTTTTGTTCTGATCTTATAATTCTTAAAATTTTTAAACACGTTTTCTCTTCCCTTCTATGCATAACTGTACAAAATGGTGGCATGATTTGTTACTCAATTGTTATATCGACCGCCGGCTGCAAAAAATTAATATGTTTTCAAAACTGTTTCGCAAAGCGATTTATCTTATGTCACCCCCGTGCCGATATATATCATAGAAGAAAAAGGAGGTCACCCTATGAGCAGCGGTAATGACATACTGGATATGTACCTATATGAGACCGGCGGTCTTTTGGAGCAGCTGGAGGAGACCGTTCTGCAGGCAGAACGGGCCGGAGGCTTTTCGCAGGAGGATATCAACGAGATTTTCCGGATCATGCATACGGTCAAGGGCTCCTCGGCCATGATGGAGCTGGAAAAGCCGGCAGAGGTCGCCCATCGCATCGAGGATCTGTTCTTTATTTTAAGAGAGAATTCTCTGACCCAAGAGCAGCAGGAGCATCTGGCGGCTCTTTACGAGCTGGTCTTTCGCGGAATCGACTATTTCCGTGGTGAGCTTGAACGTCTTGCCCACGCCGCGCCCCTGACAGACAATATCGATGGCATCTTAAACAGCATCAACGCGCTTGCGCAAGCTCTGAGCGGCGAAAAAGAAAACCAAAAGGGCTGCGAAAACGAAAAGAATATTACGGATGAAGCTATGACCGCGGGCAGCACCGCCGGCGAAGAGACGGTCTGCAAAGACCATCCCTGCCGCCTGCTGGTTCATTTTGACGAGGGCTGCGGCATGGAGCATCTGCGGGCCTATATGCTGGTCGATGCCATCCGGGATTTCTGCAGCGAAGGGAGCTTTTCGTTCGTTCCCTCCGATGTGGAATTTAATCCCGCCAGCGCAGAGACGGTCATCGAGAAGGGCTTTCTCATGGGCTTTGCCGACGCGAAAAGCAGAGATAAAGCCATCTCAGTGGTAAAAGCAGCAGGCTCTGTCCATTCCTATGAGCTTCAGGGCGACGTTCCGACCCCTGAAAACAAGCCCGTAAAGGACGCCGCCGCAGAAGCTTCCGCAGCAAACGGACCCAAGGCAGAGCCCAACGCACAGCAAAACCAGGCTGAGGTCAATCATAAAGAAAGCCTGATCAGCGTCAGCCTCGACAAGCTGGATCAGCTTTCTGCCATCGTGGGCGAGATCGTCATCGCCGAATCCATGCTCATCTCTTCGGCAGAGCTGCAGGGCGTGCGGATGGATACCTTCTCAAAGAATGCCCGCCAGCTTCGCAAGCTCACCGCCGAGCTGCAGGATATCTCCATGTCGCTTCGCATGGTTCCCGTGGCCAATACCTTCCAGAAGATGAACCGCATCGTTCGCGATATGAGCAAAAAGCTGGGCAAGCAGGCCCAGCTGGTGCTGGAGGGCTCCGATACCGAGGTGGATAAGACCATCGTCGACAGCATCGGCGATCCGATCATGCACATGATCCGCAATTCCATGGACCACGGCATCGAAGATTCCCCCCAGATCCGCCAGGCTCTGGGCAAAGATCCGGTCGGTACCGTAAAGCTCAGCGCCGAGGATACGGGCAGCGAGGTGATCATCACCGTCAGCGACGACGGCCGGGGTGTAGACAGCGAAAAGGTGCTGCAGAAAGCCATCCAGAGCGGGCTTGCCTCTGCCGACGGCGAATATTCCCGCAAGGATATTCTCAATTTCCTGCTGATGCCCGGCTTTTCCACCAACAGTACCGTAACGGAATTCTCCGGACGGGGCGTGGGCATGGATGTGGTCAAGCAGAGCGTAGAAGATCTGGGCGGCAGCGTTTCCATCGCCAGCGAGGAAGGCATGGGCATGACCACCACCATCCGGATCCCCCTGACCATGGCCATCATGGACGGTATGGAGCTTTCGGTAGGCGATTCCATCTTTACCATTCCCATCAGCTATATCCGCCAGAGCATGAAGGTCGAAGAAGCCGATATCCTTCTGGATTCCGGCGGCGGCGAGATGATCAAGCTGCACGACCGCTATTATCCCCTCATCCGTGCGAAAGAGCTGTTTGGCATTCCCAAGGGCGCCGATGCCATCTCGGACGGCATTCTCATCTGGCTGGAATCGGGCGACATCTCGTATTGTCTGTTTGCCGACCGGCTTTTGGGCGAGCAGCAGATCGTCATCAAGCCTCTGCCCCCCTACCTTAACAGCTTCGACATCAAAGACTGGGGCATCATGGGCTGCAGCATTCTGGGCGACGGTAACATCAGCATCATTCTGGATGCGGCAAATCTTTATGCAGCCGCGGGCAAAAACTGAAGCCCTTTGCCCAAAGCCCTACTGACGCTCACAGTGAAAGGAAAAGGAAACGACCATGAATACGGAAAACGACAGAATTCCCGGTGCGGTCACGGAAGCATCCACCTCCGTCACCAGAAAATATCTGATCTTTATCAGCGACGGACTGAAGCTGGCCATCGATGCGGAGCATGTGGTCGAGATCATCAGCCAGTTCTCGATCACCTTCCTGCCCAAGACCCCTGATTATATCAAGGGGGTATTCAACATGCGGGGCAGCATCATTCCCGTGATGGACCTGAGCCTTCGCATGGGAAAGGCGCAAAGCACCGCGGCGACGCTGCTTTTGGTCATTAAATACCGGGGAACCCAGATCGGCCTTCTGGTAGACAGCGTCGATCAGATGGCAGAGCTGGATGACAGCCGGCTTCTGCCCCCCATTTCTCCTGCCAGCCAGCCCTTCGTCAGCGCCATGTGCGCCATTCCCGACGGCAGCGGAACCATGCTGGTGCTGGATTGCGAGAGGCTTTTAAGCCGTGAGTAATACCGGTATGCCCCGGGATTCGCTCTTCGCCCTTCCGGAGATCAGCAACCGGGATTTTACGCGCATCGCCGCGTTTATCAAGCAGGAATACGGCATCGACCTGACCAGAAAAAAGCACCTGATCGCCGGCAGGCTGGCTACGACGGTAAAGACTCTGGGCTACCCCGGCTTTACGGAGCTGATCGACCACGTGATCGACACGAAGGACCGCCGGGAGATCGATTTTATTCTCAGCAGACTCACCACCAATTACACCTATTTTATGCGGGAACAGGATCATCTGGAGCTGTTCAGCGATCAGATACTGCCCCGGCTCATCAAGCGCCACAGCAGCGACCGGGTGCTTTCTGTATGGAGCGCAGGCTGTGCTACCGGCGAAGAGCCCTATAATATATCGATGTATATCCTGGACCGCCTGGGCGACCAGGCCAGATACTGGGATACCCGCATACTGGCCACCGATATTTCGGAGCAGGCTCTGGCAACCGCCCGGGCCGGACGTTATTTTCTGCCCGACACCATCCGCGAAGACTGGAGGCAGAGCTTTTTTACCGAAAATGCCGACGGCAGCAGCACCGTAAGCAGCCGGCTGCGCAAAAACGTGATCTTTCGCAATTTTAATCTGATGGATCCCATCCGCTTTCGGCGCCCCTTCGATGTGATCTTCTGCCGAAACGTGATGATCTATTTCGACCAGACCACCAAAGACGGGCTGATCGACCGTTTTTACCAGGCCACGGTGCCGGGAGGCTACCTGCTCACCGGATACTCCGAAAATCTGAGCCAAAGCAGCCCTTACCGCAGGATCGCCACAGCTACTTATCAAAAAAACGATCGGTAGCCGGCTTTTTCACGACGGTCTTATGCAGGGCACAGAAAAGAAACGGAGCTGATACGGAAAATGGCATCTGACAGAAATAATAAGGGCCCCCATCCGCTGCAAGACCTTTATGAGGTCAGGCTGCCGATGCTGGGGCCTTCCGACATACTGGACCGCACCGTGATCGGCCTTGGCGCCTCTACCGGCGGAACGGAGGCCACCCAGACCCTGCTGCACAGGCTTCCGGCAGATATCCCCCCCATGGTGATCGTGCAGCATATGCCGGACGGCTATACCGCCATGTATGCCGAGCGGCTTGCTCGTCACTGCGCCATGCAGGTGCGGGAGGCCAGGCAGGGCGACCGTCTCACCAGAGGCGTTGTTCTCATCGCGCCTGCCGGCCTGCATACAACGGTGGTGCGCATCGGGGGCGACTGCTGCATACAGCTGCAGAAAACGGCAAGCGTCAGCGGCCACCGGCCATCGGCCGACGTGCTGCTGCGCTCGATCAGCAAAAATGCCAACGGCCCTATGGTGGGCATTCTGCTGACAGGCATGGGAAAAGACGGCGCCGCCGGGCTTTTGGAAATAAAAAAGAGCGGGGGCTATACCCTCGCCCAGGATAAAGCCACCTCGGTGGTCTACGGCATGCCCAGAGCAGCTGCAGAGCTGGGCGCCGTGTGCGACCAGAAAAGCATCTACCTTTTGCCGGATCTTTTGATCGGCTATCTAAACAGCATAAAATAAAGCGTTCGGTAAAGACCGAACGCTTTTGTTTTATGCTTTT
>JABUTE010000309.1 GCA_021443825.1 Bacillota bacterium | reverse complement strand
AAGGCTGCGCGACAGGCCGAAACTGCTTCCGTCACGCCCGCAGCCCCCGGTCACAGACTCTTACAGCGCTTCTGCCGTTGCCTTTCCGTCTTTCTTATAGACGACGCCGCCCTTCATAACGAAGCTGCAGCGGGTCATGGCGGTGATATCTTCTCTGGGGTCGCCGTCGAAGGCGGCGATATCGGCAAACTTGCCGGCCTCGATGCTGCCGATCTGATCGTCCTTACGCAGCACCTGCGAAGCAACGCGGGTGGCGGCGGCCAGGGCCTGCTCAACGGTCATGCCGTAGCGGGTCAGCAGCTCGAACTCGTAAGCCTGCTTGCCGTGGAAGTTAAAGGGAGTACCGCTGTCGGTGCCGAAAGCTACGGTGATGCCGTCGCCAACGCAGCGCTTAAAGCCGCCGGTAGCGGTATTGAATACGGTCTCTGCCTTCTTAACGGCCCATTCGGGAACGCCGATCTCTCTGCCCTTGACTACGATGCGCTCGGCAGCGATCAGGGTTGGGATCAGGGTGGTTCCGTGCTCCTTCATCAGGGCAAAGGATTCTTCGTTCATGATCATGCCGTGCTCGATGGTGGTGACGCCGGCGCGAATGGCATCGTTGATGCCGCTGGTGCCGTGGGCGTGGGTGCCGGTAATGACGCCGTACATCTTCGCCGTATCGACGATGGCCTTCATCTCTTCGAAGGAAAGCTGCTGGGCGCCGACGGTGGTGCCAAGGGACATGACGCCGCCGGTAGACATGAACTTGATGAAGTCTGCGCCGTGCTTGATGTTATAGCGAACGGCCCGCATCATGTCGGCCGGTCCGTCGCCGATGGTCTGGCTGTTCAGCTCGTCGACCAGATAGGGGTTGTAGTGGTCGTCGGCATGGCCGCCGGTGGAGCCAATGCAATAGCCTGCAGTCATCAGGCGGGGGCCCCAGAAGACGCCCTTGTTGATGTAGTTGCGAACAGCTTCGTCGGCAAAGCCTCTGCCGCCGCAGACGCGCAGCATGGTAAAGCCGGCCATCAGGTCTTTGCGGGCGTTATTGAGGGCATAAAGAGTCCATTCGCCGATGGTGGTGTTCTCGGAGCCGTTGCCGGCAGGCTCGCCGTCCATGGTCAGATGCACGTGGCAGTCGATGAGGCCGGGGGTAACGAACTTATCTCCCAGGTCGATGACGCAGCAGCCCTCCAAAGAGGCCTCTGCGGCGGGAACCACGCCGGTGATCTTATCATCCTCGACGGTGATCACCACGTTTTCCAGAACCTTGCTGTTTACCGAATCGAACAGCTTTCCGCACTTGATCGCTTTTTTATTCATATTCTTCCTCCTGAAAAAGTGCTCCGTCCCGGTAAAAAGGAACGGAGCATTGCTGTAATAACCGATTAAAGGATCTGGTAATTGCCGTCGCCGGTCATCTTCAGCGAGCTGCTGAAAGCCTGACGGGACAGAGCGACCATCCGCTCCACGTCGGCAACGCCGACGGTCTCATAGGGCGAATGCATGGCCAGCTGGGCTGCGCCGATGTCGGCGGTGAGCAGGGGCAGCTGATGCTGCGACAGGTTGCCCAGGGTGGAGCCGCCGGGCACGTCGCTGTGGTTCATGAACACCTGAAGAGGCACGCCTGCCTTTTCGGCAAAGGCGCGAACGACGGCAGCGCTGATGGCGTCGGTGGTATATTTCTGGTTGGCGCTGAACTTGAGCAGAATGCCGCGGCCCACGCCCGGATTGTTGGAGGGATCGCACTTTTCGGTGTAATTGGGATGCATGGCATGGCCGTTGTCTCCGGAAAGCATGAAGCTGCTGGCAATCTTGCTCATGTACTGGCTCTGATTCATGCCCAAAGCCTCGCAGATGCGGGTGAGCACATCCTTCAGGAAGGTAGACTGCGCCCCCTGCCTGCTGGAGGAGCCAACCTCTTCGTTATCGTAGATCACATGCACGGGAACGGAGGCCGAGGGAGCCGCTTCCAAAAAGCCCATCAGCGAGCAGTAGCCGCACAGCACGTCGTCGATCTTGGGGCAGGAGAGGAATTCCTTATCGGCGCCCCAGACGGAATGCTTCTGGCGGTTGAACACGAACAGATCGGAGGATACGATAGCATCTTTTTCGACGCCGCATTCCTCTGCGACCACCTGCAGCAGGGTCTTGCCGTTTGTCAGGGTGAACAGGGGCAGCATATCCTTTTGGATGTGATATTCATAGCCCTTGTTGACGTCGCGGTTCATGTGGATGGCCAGGTTGGGGATCAGGATCAGATCGCGGTCCACCAGCACGTTGACGGTCTCAAGGCCCTTTTCGGTCTTGACGCAGACTCTTCCCGCAACGGAGAGAGGCCGGTCAAACCAGGGAGCCAGCAGGGTGCCGCCGTAGCCCTCTACATTCAGCTTTACATACAGGCCCTTTACATCCATCTCGGGATTCTCCTTGATCTTAAAGCAGGGAGAATCGCTGTGGCTTGCCATGATCATAAAGCCGTTGAAATCCTTTGTTTCGGGCATGCGAAAAGCGATGATGGCAGAGCCGTTGCGGGTGGCAAAGTAGCCCTTGCCGGCCTGCAGGCTCCAGTCTTCGCCTTCGCAAAGGCGCTGATAGCCGGCTTCCTGAAGAAGCTTCGCCTGCCCTTCCACTACATGAAAGGCAGTGGGATGCTGCTCGATGAACTCAGCCATCTGCAGTGCGTAATTGTTGTTCATAATATTCAGCCTCCTTAAGACTTTTTCAACTGCCCGCGGAATTGTTCGGGCAGCCATTTTTCGGAACGGTAGCGGAGCACCATGGGAATGCAGGTCAGCACCCACGTGAGCGGGTAGCACCAGCACAGGCATTCAATGGAGGGTGCCATGCGGAATACGGTGGCGACCCAGATCACCCGCAGCAGGCAGGTGAAGATACCGGTATAGATCACAGGAGCCGTGGCATCGCCTGCGCCGCGCAAAGCACCGGCATGGATCTCGATGACGGTCCAGATGATATAGAACGGAACGAAATACATCAATACGTGATAGGTCAGGTCGATCAGCGCCGTGTCGTTGGTGAACAGCGCCAGCATCAGCTTACCGCCCAGGGTGAAGACACCCATGGTGATCACCGTAAAGACCATAAACAGCCTTAAGCTGACCCGCACCGATTCCCGGATGCGGGCAAAGTCGCCGGCCCCGTAGTTTTGGCCCACGAAGCTGATCACCGAGGTTCCGACTGCCGTCATGATGGCCCAGTAGAAGCCGTCCAGCTTTCCGGTCAGCGACCAGGCAGCGACGAAGGTGGCGCCCAGGGAATTGACACCCACCTGCACCAGCATGTTGGAAACGCTGTACATGCTGCTCTGTAGGCCTGAGGGAATGCCGATCTTCATCATGCGGCTTAAGATGAGGCCGTTGATGGAAAAGGGCTTAAACTGCAGCCGGTAAGGCTCGTCGGCGGTATACAGGCGAAGCAGCACCAGTCCGGCGCTGACAAACTGCGACAGCGACGTGGCGATGGCAGCCCCTGCGACACCCATGTCAAAGCCGACCACGAACACCAGGTCGAGCACGATATTGGTGAGGGCACAGGAGGCCAGATAAATAAAGGGCCGCCTGGAATCGCCGGAGGCTCTTAAGATACCGGCGCCCATGTTGTAGATCAGCACCGCCCAGGCTGCGGCAAAGCAAAGCTTGAGATAGACCTCGGCGTCGTCGATGGTCTCGGCCGGGGTGCCCATCCACCGGAGCATGGTGCGCGAGCCCAAAATGCCGATGACGGTCACCACCAGGCCGATGATGTTGCAAAAGCTGATGCCGGTGCGGGCAGCAGCACCCACCTTCTCTAAGTCTTTGGAGCCGTAGAAATGGGAAATGATAACGGAAGAACCGGCGGTCATGGCGATGAAAAAGCCGACCATCACATTTAAGATATGGCTGACGCTGCCCCCCACGGCGGCTAAAGCCGTGGTTCCGACATACTTGCCGACGATGGCGGCATCTACCGCGTTATAGGTCTGCTGTATGAGGGTGCCTGCCGCCACGGGCAGAAAAAAGAGCATCAGTTTTTTCCAGATCACGCCTTGTGTCAGGTCGTTGCGCTTTGAATTCACTTGATCACCGGTCCTTCTGCCGGCGATCTTACTATTCGCCGGCGTGTGTTTCTTCAGTATTAGCGGTATTATCGGTTTCTTTTTTGTCAGCCTTCAGCGATGCTTTCGCCGCGGCTTTTTCGGCTCCGGACTGCTTCCTTGCAAGGTGCTTTGCTTCCAGCTTTTCGTACCTTTTGCGGGCGGCTTCCTTCAGGCGGCGGACAGGCCGGAAGAGGAAGATCGCGATGAGGATGACCGCCCACAGGAGAAGATCGAACACGTTCTCGACCGCCCAGAGCACGAACTGCTCGGTGTCATTGACCAGGCTGTTGCAGGCTCTCTTAAAGGCCTTTGCCACCCTTGCGCCGAAGCTGTTGTCTTCCGGCTGGGTCTCGGTGACGCGGATGACTTCTTCTACATCCACATAGACGGTGGAATAGCCGATCAGGCTGTTGTAGTTGTTCAGCCGGTTGGAATAGACCTCGATCTCGTATTCCGTATCCGACAGAGCATTCTCCAGCTCGATGATGTCGGTCATGGTGTCGGCCTTGGCCAGCAGCTCCTGAATGCGCTCCTGCTTGATCTTAAGGGTCTTCAGGTGGCCTTCCGTCTCGGCATAGCGCTGTCCGATATCCTCGACGCTTTCGCTCTGGCTGGAAACATGGAACGCTCCGCCGATAGAGGTCAGCAGCCTGCTGTAGTTTTCGGCCGGCACGCGGATGGTATAAGACGACGAGCGGTAGTTGTAATTGCCGTAATGATTGTAGTAGCCGTATTCGGTATTGCTGTTCTCAAAATAGCCGCCCAGCTCGTCGACCATGGTGCGAAGCTGCCGGGTGCATTCATCGAATTCGGTGGTCTGCAGGCTCAGGCTTGCCGTATAGATCAGCTTCACGTCGGACTTGTTCGCCAGGTTCTGCTGGTTGCCCAAAGAGGGCGCCGAAGTGCCTTCCTCAGCAGGAATATCCGCGGCCGCATCGCTCACCCAAAGGCCGCCGTTCACCGACGGTTCCGGTGCCGCAGGCGCCTGGGCCGGGGAAGCGACGGTTCCGCTTTCCGATTTCGAATACACGGTATCGTACATAGCGGTGCTGCCGCAGCCGCAAAGCAGCAGGCAGGCCGCCAGCATCACAGCCGTAAGCAGAGCGACGGTTCGTTTCATTTTCATTTTCATACCCCCTGTTTTCAGATAACAGTTATCATTTGCTGACCGGCCCATCCCTTTTGCAAAGGGCCGGTTCTATACAGGTAATAGTATTGAAATCACCGATTTTTTCATTTTCTGACGGTACTGATTATACCATTATTCCGCCGAAAACACACTCTTATTCTTTCGTTCCGGGTCTGATCCCCTGGATTTTGCCCAATCCATACAATTTCTTCACACAACCACTTTCTGATATGATATAATTCAGAAGTTTGTTAAATCACATATTTTTAGGAGAACCATTCATGAAACGATCTGTCAAAGGAATTGCACTTTTGCTTGCAATGCTGCTGATCCTCTGCGCCTGCGGCGACGATTATTCCGACGCGCTGCGCAGCCAGGGGCTCGACAAGAACGGCTATGTGGAAGGCGTCAGGGCGCTGGACTATATCCAGCTGTGCGACATTTCTTCCATCCCCGTAAAGGAAGATGACATTCAGGCCCTCATCGACGATATTCTGGAAACGGTGCCCCAGCGGGTCCAGGTCATGGACCGGCCCGTCGCACAGGGTGAGCATGTCAATATCTCTTATGTAGGAACCATCGACGGCGAAGAGTTCGAGGGCGGATCCACCGGCGAGGGCGGAACCGACATCACCGTCGGCCAGACCATCTACATCGACACCTTCATCCACGATCTGAAGGGCCACATGCCCGGAGAGACCCTGGTGCTCAACGAGACCTTCCCCAACTACTATCCGGCCAACCCCGACCTGCAGGAAAAAGAGGCGGTCTTCACCGTCACCATCAACTACCTGTATGACGAGGTACCCGGCGACTTCACCGACGAATACATCGCAGAAAACCTGAGCGAGGAATACGGCTGGACCACCTGCGACGAGATGCGCAGCGGCGTCATCCAGGAGCTGGCTTATGAGTATATCCTGAACAACTCCCCCATCAGCGAGGTTCCCGAGGCGGTCACCAAGACGGTCCAAAACAATATACAGGCCTACTACAGCACCTACGCCACCTACAACAATCTGTCGCTGAACGAATTTCTGCAGACCTACATCGGTGCTACCGACATGGATAACCTGATCGAATTATCCGGCGACTACATCGCAGGAAACGCGGAGCAGGCCCTGCTCTTCCAGGCCATCGCCGAAAAAGAGGATATGACAAAGATCACCAAGAAGGAGATCCGCGAATACTTTAAGGAGACCACCGGCTACAGCGATTTCACCAGCTTTAAAGAGATCTACGGCATGCCCTATATCTACCAGGTCACCAGAAACCACAAAGTTTACGCACTTTTGAACGAAAGAGTATCCATTCAGTAAAAATACTGATATGATAAAGGAAGGTATGACCTTTCCATTAAAAATCTATTGATTACGGAGGAACCAAAATGACTGACGAAAAGAACACCATCCTCGATGACGATGCAGAATTCATCACTCTCGAATTTGACGACGGCAAAGAAGTCGAAGCGGAGATCATGGGCATTTTCGAATGCGACGGCAAGGAATACATCGCTCTGATTCCCGATGACGATACCGATGACGTATATCTGTACGGCTACAAGGAAGTCAGCGACGAAGAGTTCGAGCTGATCGACATCGAAGACGATGCCGAGTTTGAAAAGGTCGCAGCGGAATTCGACAGACTGTCTGCAGAAGAGGCATAAGAGACCGCAATGAAGAGCTACGACATCGTGATCGTAGGCGCAGGCGCGGCCGGCGT
>JABUTE010000133.1 GCA_021443825.1 Bacillota bacterium | reverse complement strand
CTTTGCTTCTTCGCCGAAGCGCTCCAGCAAAAGCAAGGCAAAGCCGGCGGTGGCGCGGCGCACCACATAGCGGTTGATATTGGCGCTTCCCGGACCGATGATGCCCCGAATGCCGCCGGTGCCGAAGCCCAGATCCTTGCGAAACAGCTCCGCGATCCGGTCTTGGTCGGTGATGCTCTGCAGCAGCGCCCGGTCCTCCGGTGTCAGGGCAGGGCAGCTTACCCATGCCTCATAGCGTTCCTTGGGGGTCATTACAGACCTTCCTTTCTCCATTCTTCGCGCAGGATGGCAAGGGCTCTTGCCCGGTGGCTCATCCGGTTCTTCTGATCGGCATCCATCTGGGCGAAGGTCACATCAAAGCCGTCGGGCATGAAGATGCAGTCATAGCCAAAGCCGCCGTCGCCCAGCTCTTCTTCGGTGATCCGGCCCTCCACCGTGCCTCTTGCGGCCAGCTTCGTTCCGTCGGGTCGCACCAGAGTGATGACGCAGACGAAACGGGCCGTGCGCTTTTCGTCAGGCACGTTCTGCAGCAGCTGCAGCACCTTCTGCCGGTTGGCTGCGTCGTTGCCATGGCCGCCTGCAAAGCGGGCGGAATGAACGCCGGGCGCACCGCTGAGGGCGTCCACCTCCAGACCGGAATCGTCGGCGATGGCGAGCTCGCCGGTCAGGTCGGTGATTGCCTTTGCCTTGATGAAGGAATTCTCTTCGAAGGTGGTGCCGTTTTCTTCGATCTCCAACGAGCCGAGGCCGGCCTCCTTCATGGAGACCAGCTCCATGCCGAAGTCTTTGGTGATGGCATTCAGCTCTTCGATCTTATGTGAGTTTTGTGTGGCTGCGATTATTCTCATTTGTTGACCTGCATTTTATGGTATAATAAATAGTAATTACGAATATTCTGCAGCAGCGCTCTGCAAAAGAACCTCTGCATTCAATCCAAGTATACTGATTTGTCATTGAAATTTCAACAAGGAGGATGTGCCATGAAGCGTGTTCTTATCACCGGAGGTCCCACCAACGAATACGTTGATGAAGTCATGAAGATCACCAATATGTCTACCGGAAGCCTGACCCTCAGTCTGGCTGACCGGGCCCTTTCCAAGGGAGACTTCGTTACGGTCATCATTACCCACAGCGTCGCAAAATCGGCTCTGTTTCACAGCTACGGCTTTGCCGAAGAAAACCCCAGGCTGAAGGTGGTCTGCATCGAAACCACCGAGGATATGTATCAGGCGCTGGAGGCAGAAAGCAAAGAGGCTCCCTACGATGTGATCATCCATGCGGCAGCCGTCGGCGATTACAAGCCCCAGTTCACCTTCCGCATGGAGGATATGGCCCGGGAGATCGCAGACAGGATCATGGAGAGCGACGGCGAGCTTGACCGGCAGGCGCTGGAGCAGCTGATCCTGAACACCATGACAGATCCCCGGTGCAAGGTCAACGACGATTCCAAGATCAGCAGCTACGAGCCTCATCTGACCGTCAAGCTGACCCTGACGGTCAAGCTGATCGCAAGCCTTCGCAGATGGTTTCCGGGTGCCACCCTCATCGGCTGCAAGCTGCTGGAGAACGTTCCCCTGGAGCACCTGATCCAGGTCGGTCACAAGCTCTGCTTAAAGAACGACATGGACTACATCATGGCCAACGACCTGGCCCAGCTGCGCAGAGGAGAGCCGGTGCGCTACCTCATCGACAAAAACGGCTTTACCGGCCAGACCCTCAACGGCGAAAACGGTCCCGCGCTGCTGGATTACGCAGCCGATCACTGGTTTTAAACATAAAGGAGTACCCTATGAAGAGCCCCAAGAGATTGTTATCCCTGTTCCTGGCAGCCCTTCTGACCGTTCTGTCTCTGCCGGCAGCTCCCGCCTACGGAGCATCTGCTGTGCCCAAGCTGGAGGCAGAGGCTGCCATGGTCATCGATATGACCACCGGCGACATTCTGTATAAGCAAAACGAAGAGCAGATGATCTATCCGGCCAGCACCACCAAGCTGGTCACGGCCCTCATCGCCCTTGATAAGCTGGACATGAGCGCCACCCTGGTGGCCGATCAGGAGGTCGCTGCGACCCTTGGCACCTCCCTGAAGCTGAAGGACGGCGAAGAGATCAACGCCAAGGATGCTCTCAACGTGCTGCTGGTGGCATCGTGCAACGATTGCGCTGTGCTCATCGCCAAGGCCATCGCCGGCAGCACCTATGAGTTCGTCAACATGATGAACGACAAGCTGCTGGAGCTGGGCGTTTCCAACACCCATTTTTCCAACCCCCACGGCCTTCACGCAGAAGACCATTATTCCACCGCCTCCGATCTGGCCAAGATCGCCATGATCTGCATGGAGGATCCCCGGTTTGCCCAGATCGTGGCCCAGGCGGAATATACGGTCCCCGCTACCAACAAGTCGGAGCAGCGCACCGTGCTCTCCACCAACCTGCTGCTCAACGACGAGACCGACACCAACCGGATCTACGTGGACAACGAGCTTCGCTACTGCAAGTACGAGGGCGCCATGGGTGTCAAGACCGGTTACACCAAGGCCGCCGGCGGCTGCCTGATCGAGGCGGCGCAAAAAGGCGACACCAGGATCCTGACGGTGGTCATGAAGTCCTCCAGCATGGGCCGCTTTGCCGATACCATCAAGCTGCTGGACTGGGCCTTCGCCAACTTCCGCACCGTGGAATGCACCCATGAGGGAAGCGTTCTGGAAGGCTATGTCAAGGTAAAGAACGGCGCCTTCAACAAGGTAGGCGTGCGGGTGCAGGATACCATCTTCTATACCATTCCGTCGGAGGCAGCCGATTCCATCATCACCACCCGGCTGACGCTGGATGCCAGCACCAAAGCCCCGGTGGAAGAGGGCCGCGTGCTGGGCGTTCTTGAGGTCTATGAAAGCGGGTTGAAGGTGGGCTCCACCAACGTGGTCGCCACCGAAGCCATCGAAAAGGGCGGGATCCTCTCCGTCTTCGGCATCGAAGACCATACGGCGAAGATCATCTGGACCTCTCTGATCGCTGCCGTTGTTGCCATCGTTGCCCTTCTGACAGGCTATGTCATCTATATGCGCCGCAAGATCAGACGCAAGAAGGCCGAAAAGGCTGCACGGGCCCGTGCCCGCAAGGAAGAAGAGCTGCGCCGCCGCCAGATGTGGGACCGGGATTACGACCGGGCCCGCTACGGAAAGCAGGATGACGAGGACCGCTACTGATCCTGTAACGTAAAAAGAAAAGATGTTTGATATTCAGGAAGAACTGAAAAAATTGCCCGACAGCCCCGGAGTGTATATGCACAAAGATGCTTTCGGGCAAATTATATATGTGGGAAAAGCGATCTCCCTTCGAAGAAGAGTGCGCCAGTATTTCCAGTCGCCAAAAAACCAGACCCCCAAGGTCCGCCGCATGGTGGAGGATATCCGGGAGTTTGAGTACATCACCTGCGGCACGGAGATGGAAGCACTCATTTTGGAATGCAATCTGATCAAAAAGTATTCGCCCTACTACAACATTCTGCTGCGCGACGACAAGACCTATCCGTATATCAAGCTGACCCTGGCGGAGGATTATCCCCGCATTTTAAAAACGCGCAAGATCGTCAGCGACGGCTCCCGCTATTTCGGACCCTATACCGATGCCGGCGCCGTCAACACCATCATCGATCTGCTCAACGATTTCTATTGCTTAAAGCGGTGCACCGCCACCGAGTTCGGACCGGGATTTGCCCCCTGTCTCAATTACCATATCCACCGCTGCCCCGGCGTCTGTCAGGGGAATGTGAGCAAAGACGTCTATCGGGCCGCCATCGAGCAGGTGACGGAATTTCTGCAGGGAAAAAACCGGGATATGGAAGGGCAGATGCGCGAAAAGATGGAAAAGGCTTCGGAAGAAATGAACTTCGAAGAGGCTGCCGTCTGGCGCGATCATCTGCTGGCCATCGAGGCGGTCACGCAGAAGCAGCGGGTGGTGCTTTCCCATCCGGAAAATATCGATATCATTCTCATGACCCAGGGACTTTCGGGCATCCATGCGGTGCTGTTCACCGTGCGGGAGGGAAAGCTCTCGGGAAGAGAGAATTTCTTTTTGGGCGATGCGGTTCCCGGCAGCCGGGAGGAGATCTGCTCTGCCTTTATTCGCCAATACTATTTCGACAATGTGATGATCCCCAAAGAGATCATGGTGGCAAGCCTTCCCGACGACAGCGCCCTGCTGGAGGACTGGCTGTCGCAGCGAAGGGGCTCCAAGGTGTCGCTGCTTGTTCCCGAACGGGGCGAAAAAAGGGCGTTGATGGAGCTGGTGCGCAAGGATGTCAACGAGATGCTGAAGGATATCGATGAGCGGACCCGCCGCCAGCTGGAAAAGGAACAGGCCGTGCGCTCCGGGCTGGCCAGCTTTCTGGGACCTGCGATGGCAGAAAACGTTCATCGCATCGAGTCCTTTGATATCTCCCATATCAACGGGGTGGATGCCGTCGGCGGCATGGTGGTCTTCTATGACGGCCGCCCCTTAAAGCAGGCCTACCGCCGCTTTAAGATCAAGACCGTAGAGGGCCCCGACGATACCGGCAGCATGATGGAGGTGCTGTTTCGCCGGTTTCGCCAGGCGCTGGACGGCGCAGCCGGCTTTACCGAGCTGCCCGATCTGATCCTGATGGACGGCGGCCTGGGCCAGGTGCATGCCTGCCAGGCAGTGCTGAATGCCTTAAAGCTGTCGATTCCGGTGGCCGGCATGGTGAAGGACGACAAGCACCGCACCCGTGCCGTGATCTATAACGATCAGGAATACGATCTGAAGGACCGCCGGGAGCTCTACGCCTATATGGGAACCATCCAGGAGGAGGTCCACCGGTTTGCCATCGATTATCACCACCGGCTGCGGGGCAAGGAGATGACCCGGTCGGTGCTGGACAGCATTCCCGGCATCGGCGAAAAGCGGCGCATTGCGCTGCTGAGCCATTTCGGAAGCATCGAGGCGATCCGAAAGGCCGATGCGCAGCAGCTGGCAGAGGCGCCCGGCATGAATCTGGCGGTTGCAGAAAACGTGCGTACCTATTTCGCAAAACAGGAAGAAAAAACAAAGCCGAAGGGGCCTCTGCCGGACGCAGACCCTGCCGGTGCATAAGGCATAAAAAAGATCCCTGCTGAGAAAGCTCAGCAGGGATGTTCTTCTTTTTGGAGCAGCCTGTGGCCGGGGTCATTTGCTTTCGGTCTGCTCGCGCAGCGCCTGCAGCTCTTCTTCGGTCAGCTCACGGCAGCAGCCGGGCTCCAGCGCGTCGTCCAGGGTCAAGGGGCCGAAGCTTTTGCGGTGCAGCATAATGCAAGGGTTTCCCACCGCCTGGAGCATTCGCTTGATCTGATGAAAGCGACCTTCGATGACAGAGATCTCCACCAGCTGGGGCTTTCGCACGGAAAGCAGCCGCACCTGCGCCGGCAGGGTGGGCTTTTCGTCGCCGATGTCGACGCCTCTTGCCAGGGTGCGCAGACCTTCTTCCGTCATTTCGCCTTCTACGTAAGCCTGATAGGTCTTGACCACGTGCCAGCGGGGCGACAGCAGCCGGTGGTTCATCTGACCGTCGTTGGTGATCAGCAAAATTCCGGTGGTATCTTTATCCAGACGGCCTACCGGCGACAGATCGGTGCGCTTATCGTCCAAAAGGTCGAGCACGGTCTGTGCGCTCTTATCTTCGGTGGCGGTGATCACGCCGGCCGGCTTGTTCATCATATAGTAGACGAAGGTGCGGGTATCCAGCCGCCTGCCGTTTAAGCAGATAGCATCCCGGTCGGGGTCCACCTTGCGGTCCGCTTCGGTGCAGACGGTGCCGTTGACGGTGATCTCGCCCCGTTTCGCCGCCTTTTTGCATTCGGAGCGGGAAAGGATGCCCAGGTTGGCAAAGACCTTATCTAAACGGACATTTTGAGCCATTTGTGATCGTTCCGGTCATTATTCCTGCAGCACGCAGAAATCGCAGGGATCGTTGCGGTTGGCTGCCAGAGCGTCATCGATGGTTCCCTGGAAGACTTCCTTGCTTCTGGAAAGAGAGGGGCATTCGGAGGTGGTGTGATAGGACTTGCCCCATCTGGTCCAATAGATATCCTGGTCGCTGTATTCGGTCTCCAGCTCCTGGAACTCCTCTTCGGAGATGGGGTTGTAATCGATGGAGAGGGCAGAGCAGGCGACAAGGGCAACGGCAGCGGCGATGCTGACGATCTTCTTGGTCTTGGCGTCCAGATCCTTGTCCTTCAGAAGCAGAATGACCAGGGGGAAGAAGGCCAGGATCGACATGATCAGGCCCATCTGGTTCCACAGGAAGAACTTGACCTTGTTCGCTTTGCTGGCGGGATCCACATCATTGGCTTTTTTCCAGAACGAGGAGCCGACGACGACGAAGATGAAATCCAGCACGATGAAGGCCAGGAGCATGGTCATCTGGCTGAACTTTTCCAGGTAGAGGGTGCCATTCAGGGTCAGAACAGCCAGCACCTCCATTGCGATGCCGAGGAACCAGAAGACGAAGGCTGCGATGCGCTTGGGCAGAACAGATGCCTTGCGCTCTTCTTTGGTCGGAACGACCTTTTGGGAATTCACGTTTACGATCTTTTTTTCGACCGGTTTCTTTTCTACTGCCATGGGATTGGCCTCCTTTGTTAATATAAATTACGATCAGTCGATCTTCTTGATGATCTTTTTGGCCTTTTCGGTATCCTTGCTGACACTGCCTGCGCCGGCCTTGGCCGAGGTGGTCTTTTTGCCGGAGGTAGTCGTTTTCTTGGCCGAGGTGGTCTGGGTGGTCTTCTTTGCAGAAGAAGACGATCCGGTCTTGGCAGATGACTTGGTGGAACCGCCTAAGGCCGCGCCCAGCAGGGTGCCCAGCACGTCGCTGCCGCCGGAAGACTGGGTAGGCTTAGAGGACTGGGTGGTGCCGCCCAGAGCTGCGCCCAGAAGGGTGCCCAGCACGTCGCTGCCGCCGGAAGATTGGGAAGGCTTAGAGGACTGGGTGGTGCCGCCTAAGGC
>JABUTE010000119.1 GCA_021443825.1 Bacillota bacterium | reverse complement strand
ATTGCGAAGAATGCGGCGAAATGGTGGTCGCAAGAGAAATGCCTGCCGTTTGCCCCAAGTGCGGCCATACCCACTTCCGTCAGGACGAAGACGTGCTTGACACCTGGTTCAGCTCGGCCCTGTGGCCCTTCTCTACCCTGGGCTGGCCCGAAAAGACTGCCGATCTGGATTACTTCTTCCCCACCAGCACGCTGGTGACCGGCTACGATATCATCTTCTTCTGGGTCGCCAGAATGGCCTTTGCCACCGTCGACGAAATGGGTAAGAGCCCCTTCGAAAAGGTGCTGATCCACGGCCTGGTAAGAGACTCCCAGGGCAGAAAGATGTCGAAGTCTTTGGGCAACGGCATCGACCCGCTGGAGGTCATCGATCAATACGGCGCCGACGCCCTGCGCTTTATGCTGCTTTCCGGCGTTGCTCCCGGCTCGGATATCCGCTACATTCCCGAAAAGGTGGAGAGCGCCAGAAACTTCGCCAACAAGCTGTGGAACGCTTCCCGCTTCGTTATCATGAACCTGAAGAACGAAAACGGCGAATTCCTGCCCATGGCAAAGGAGGGTGAGGCCGAGCTGAAGCCGGAGGATAAGTGGATCCTTTCCACCATCAACGACGCCCTGCAGGATATCACTGCCAATATGGAAAACTATGACTTCGCTCTGGCGGCCGCTAAGATCTACGAGCTGATCTGGAACGAATTCTGCGACTGGTACATCGAGCTGGTCAAGGCCCGCCTGTATAACGGCACCGAAGAAGAAAAGGCGGCTGCCCGGTCTGTTCTGGTCAGCGCCTTAAAGAGCCTGCTGAAGCTGCTGCATCCGTTTATGCCCTTCATCACCGAAGAGATCTGGAGCTTCCTGCCCAGAGCAGAGGGCGCAAAGCAGTTCCTGATGCACGAAGAATGGCCTGTCTACGATGCTTCCATGAACTATGCAGAGGATGTCGCCACCATGCATCTTGCAATGGATACCATCAAGGCGGTTCGAAACATCCGTGCCGAGGCAGAGGCTGCTCCCTCCAAAAAGCTGCACGCTGTTCTTCTGGCCGATGATGCCGAAAAGGGCCGGCTGACGGCTGCCCAGAGCTATCTGATCAACCTGGCCAATCTGTCGGAGGTCATCTTTGCCGCCGCAAAGGATGAGGTTCCTGCCGATACCATGTCGGCAGCTCTGCCCGGCGTCGAGATCTATGTTCCCCTGGACGATCTGCTGGACTACAACGCCGAATATGCACGGCTCACCAAAGAAAGAGAACGCCTGCTCAAGGAGGTGGAACGCACCGAGGGCAAGCTGGCCAACCAGGCCTTCGTTGCCAAGGCCCCCGAAAAGGTCATCAACGCAGAGCGCGAAAAGCTGGCCAACTACAAGGATATGCTGGAAAAGGTGCTGGCAAGGATCCCCGCAGTTGAAGCAAAGCTGAAGAAGTAATATAATCGGTTTAGAAGGCTTGATCCCGTCGTATCGAATGCAAGGAGGATGACTATGGGTTTCAATGAAATGATGCATGCATTTATCGCTGCGAAGTTCTATGTATATCTCGACGAAAAATACGCAGAGCAGGGCAAGGCTGCCTTTGTGCATGCCACCCGCCACTATGCGGAGCAAAGAGGCCGCCGTATGGCACAGAAGGCCATTCGCGACGGTCAGCCTCTGACCTATGACACCTATTGCCGCTACGGCGAATGGGTCAATACCGAAGATGCCAAGGCGCTGAATGCCAACAACCAGTCGGTTCCCCAGACGGTCAATCCGGTATTCGAGACCCATATCTTCGTATGCCCCTGGGCATATCAGTTTAAGAAGATGGGCCTGCAGGAGGCCGGTCTGGTCTATTGCCACGACCTGGATGCTTCGATCTGCAGAGGCTTTAACCCGGAGATCGACTACAAGACCACCCAGACCCTGCACGATCACGATCACTGCATCCAGATCATCTCGCCCAGCGATATCGATCCCAATCATATGCCGGCTAAGCGCCCCGAATCCTTAAAGCCCTTCGAATATCACTGCGCTCACTCCTATTGGGCCTATGCCGATACGGTAAGAGCCATTTTCGGCTGTGAGGGCGACCTGATCGCCTCCAAGGTGCTGCAGGATGTGGCCGATGAATACGGCAAGGAATATGCCGATACGCTGATGACCTATAAGGATGTGGACTTTACCCATATCTAAAGACGATTGGCGTGAACCCGGCAGGGTTCTGCCGGCGTTATTGCAAATCAAAACTCCGCTCGTTTTCCGGGCGGAGTTTTTTCGTGGGATCAAAGGGAAGGTCTGTAGGCAGCGCGTCCGAAGTCGGGCATCGCCGAATTACCGTTTCGAATTCTGATCGGTGGAGAGGGTTCTGTCCAGGTTGGGCAGCAGCACTACTGAGCCGGTCCTTAAGGTCTCGGGCAGATTGATCAGACGCTGGTTGGAAGAGCCTCGAAACCGCAGCGAAAGGTTCTTTAAGGCCTCGACAAACCGGCCGTCGACCAGCACATCGATCTGCTGCAGCATCTCATCGGTCACCTCGCAGCGGGGATGGCTGCCGTCGGTCTGCAGCTGCTCCAGGGTAAAGCCGGTATAGCACCAGATATTCTTTTGGGGCAGCTCTTTGCGAACACGCTTTAAAAAGGGCAGCAGGCCACGCTGATTTTCCGGCTCCATAGGCTCTCCCCCCAGCAGAGTAAGACCCTTGATGAACGACGGGCTGAGCAGACGGAGCAGCTCATCTTCGGTCTCTTTGGTAAAGGGCTGCCCGTAATCAAAAGCCCAGGTCTCGGGCTGAAAGCAGTTTTCGCAATGGTTGGTGCAGCCCGAAACGAAAAGGCTGATGCGCACGCCCTCGCCGTTGGCGATATCGCAATCCTTGATGGTACTGTAATGCATGATGCTCCTCCTGAAAAAAAGGTGCCGCCGTTTGGCAGCACCTTCTGAGATGGTTTATTCGTTACAGATGCAGAACGCGGTCCTGGATCTCCTGGGTGCGGCCCTGATTCCAGAACTGGGTGCCGATGTAGCCGCAGGTGCGGCGGGCAACATTCATCTTGTTCTGATCGGTGTTGCCGCAATTGGGGCATCTCCAGACCAGCTTGCCTTCGGCATCCTCGACGATCTCGATCTCGCCGTCCCAGCCGCATACCTGGCAATAGTCGCTCTTGGTATTCAGCTCGGCGTAGATGATGTTTTCGTAGATGAACTTCATGACCTCAAGAACGGCATCCAGGTTATCCTTCATGTCGGGAACCTCAACATAGCTGATGGCGCCGCCAGGAGACAGAGCCTGGAACTGAGATTCGAACTTCAGCTTTTCGAAGGCGTTGATGTGTTCGGTTACGTGAACGTGATAGCTGTTGGTGATGTAGCCCTTGTCGTTGATGCCGTCGATGACGCCGAAGCGGCGCTGCAGGCACTTGGCGAACTTGTAGGTGGTGGATTCCAGCGGCGTGCCGTAGAGGGAGTAATCGATGTTCTCGGCCTTCTTCCACTCAGCGCACTTGTCGTTCATCTTCTGCATTACATCCAGCGCGAAGGGAGTGGCATCCGGATCGGTGTGGCTCTTTCCGGTCATGTACTTGACGCATTCATAAAGACCTGCGTAGCCAAGAGAGAGGGTGGAGTAGCCGTTATACAGCAGCTTGTCGATGGTTTCGCCCTTGTTTAAGCGGGCCAGAGCACCGTACTGCCACAGGATGGGAGCGACATCGGAGGGAGTTCCCAGCAGTCTTTCGTGGCGGCAGCGGAGTGCGCGGTGGCAAAGCTCCAGACGCTCCTCGAAGATGCTCCAGAACTTTTCGGTATTTCCGCCGGAGGAGAGGGCTACGTCGACCAGATTGATGGTAACGACGCCCTGGTTGAAGCGGCCGTAGTACTTATGCTTTCCGGGCTCGTAGTTGGTAGCGTTGGCAACGTTGCCGATGCCGACATCGGTAAAGCGGTCGGGAGTCAGGAAGGAGCGGCAGCCCATGCATACATAGACATCGCCCTTCAGCTCCAGCATCTTCTTTTCGGAGATGTAGTCGGGAACCATGCGGCGGGCGGTGCACTTGGCGGCCAGCTTGGTCAGATACCAGTACTTGGAATCTTCGGTGATGTTGTCTTCTTCCAGAACGTAGATCAGCTTGGGGAAGGCGGGTGTTACCCAGACGCCGGATTCGTTCTTGACGCCCTGGTAGCGCTGGTTGAGCATCTCTTCGATGATCAGGGCCAGGTCGGCCTTTTCCTGCTCGTTGCGCGCCTCGTTCAGATACATGAACAGGGTGATGAAGGGAGCCTGTCCGTTGGTGGTCAGCAGGGTGACGACCTGATACTGGATGGTCTGTACGCCCTTGCAGATCTCTTCCTTCAGACGGTTTTCGATCATGTTGCTCATCTGCTCTTCGGTGAGCTTGCAGCCGACCTCTTCCATCTCGGCGATGACCTGCTTGCGGATCTTCTGACGGCTTACGTCGACGAAGGGTGCCAGGTGGGTAAGGCTGATGGACTGGCCGCCGTACTGGTTGGAGGCGACCTGCGCGATGATCTGGGTGGCGATGTTGCAGGCGGTAGAGAAGCTGTGGGGACGCTCGATCAGGGTGCCGGTGATGACGGTGCCGTTCTGCAGCATGTCTTCCAGGTTGACCAGATCGCAATTGTGCATGTGCTGTGCGTAGTAGTCGGCATCGTGGAAATGGAGGATGCCTTCTCTGTGGGCGTCGACGATCTCCTGGGGCAGCAGGATACGCTCGGTGATATCGCGGGAGACTTCACCGGCCATATAGTCGCGCTGGGTGGAGTTGACGACCGGGTTCTTGTTGGAGTTTTCCTGCTTGGCCTCTTCGTTGTTCAGCTCGATGAGGGAAAGGATCTTGTCGTCGGTGGTGTTGGACTTGCGCACGAGAGAGCGGGTGTAGCGATAGGTGATGTAGCTCTTGGCGACCTCGTAGGCACCGTGGGCCATGATCTGGTATTCGACCAGGTCCTGGATCTCTTCGACGGAAGGAGAGCGGCCCATTTTGGTGCAGGAAAATTCGACGCTTTCTGCGATCCTTTTGATCTGCATGGCGGTCATTCTCTCGTCTTCGGGAACGCTCATGTTTGCCTTTTCGATGGCTGCTTCGATCTTCTCGATATGGAAGATATCTTCGGTGCCGTTTCTCTTGATAACGTTCATAAATTACTCCCTATAATGTTCGATTGGAATGGTTTCGGAATGGAAAAAGATCGGGTATAAAAACAAATACGAAAAAGTATTTGCGGGTTGCTTTTTCAGGTGAGAAACAGGCTTCTGCGGACCCGTCACCTTGCCGAGCGATTAAAATATAACACACAAGATATAGAAATACAAGACCATATCTGACACGATATATAGTTTTTTTGAAGATCTTTTATACAAAATACTGATAACACAATATTATGTAAATCAGAAGAGCGCAGCTTTTTTTTGTCACCGTGCCGGGGGCTATTATAACACCTGCAAATACAAAAATGCACGCGGTTTTTTTGCGAAACAGGTTCTGTTAATCAGGGCGGCCCGGGGCAGCGTTTTTCGCTTGTGCTGTCCGGTGAAGAATCGGTGGAAAAGCAGGGATTTCTTGTATTTCATGGGCATATATGATAAAATACAACGATATATTTTTTGTATCGGGATTTGTTATGCAAAAAATAGAAATGAATGGAGAACGGTATGAGAATCGCAATTGATGCCATGGGCGGCGACAATGCTCCCGCAGAGATCGTTAAAGGCGCCGTGCACGCCTGCGACCGGGTGGATGCCCAGCTGATCCTCGTCGGAAGAGAAGAGCAGGTCCAGGCAGAGCTTGATCAATATGAAGGCCGCTACGAACCCGGCCAGATCGTGGTGCGTCATGCAGAGGAGGTCATCGAGGGCGATGATCATCCTGTGCAGGCGATCCGAAGAAAAAAGAATTCCTCCATGCTGACTGCCATCGATATGGTAAGAGACGGGGAGGCCGATGCGGCTCTTTCCGCCGGCAATACCGGCGCGCTGATGGTGGGCTCTTTGATGCATCTGGGAAGACTGGACGGCGTCGACCGTCCGGCCATCGTTTACCCGCTGCCCAATATCTCCGCTCCCGGCTTTTCCCTTCTGGTGGATGCCGGCGCCAATGCGGAGTGCAAGGCATCCCATCTGCTGGGCTTTGCCAGGATGGGCACTGTATATATGAAGACAGCCTTCGGAATCGAAGCGCCCCGGGTCGGGCTGATCAACATCGGAACCGAAGAGACCAAGGGCACCGAAATGCTGAAAGAGGCTTACCGGCTGCTGAAGGAGTCGGGCCTTAATTTCATCGGAAATGTGGAAGCACGCGAGATCCCGGCCGGCGCTGCCGATGTGCTGGTGTGCGACGGCTTTACCGGCAATATCGTATTGAAGCTGACCGAGGGCGTTGCCTACAGCACCCTGCATGCGTTCAAAGACCTTCTGATGGAAGAATATGTTTATGTCACATTAAGCGGCAGTAAATATCACAATTCTTCTGACTGCATTTATCTTAAAACTACTCCCGTTTGTATCGATTATGATGAACTTGTTGTTAAACGTAATAATTCAGGGGGAAAATACTATCCCTGTGAACGCTGCAAAAGAGCATATTCGGGAGTTGTATATATAACCTGGGAAGGATCAAAATATCATTCCGAAAGTGACTGCCCTTCCTTAAAAAGAACTGTCAATATCATTACTCTTAAGGAGGCTCTTGATAATGGATATTCTGCCTGTTCAAGATGCGGTTAGTCTGGTGATTTTATTTCTGTTGTCACTGGAGGACATCTCCCGAAAACATATATCTTCGTTACTTGTTATTTCATATATGGCAGCAGGCTTCATATTTTCCCTGGTGACTTGTGAAAACAGTGGAATTATGTATTCTTTTATTCCCGGAATAATTATGTTTTTATGCAGCATTGCTTTTGAAGAAGATATCGGGCCCGGTGATGGACTTGTATTAATGGGCCTGGGATTATGGACGGGAACAATCAGATGCCTGATATCCGTAATTGCAAGTTTTTTCCTTTTGTCAGTCTTTTCGCTG
>JABUTE010000046.1 GCA_021443825.1 Bacillota bacterium | reverse complement strand
CCGGCAGGCGCAGGGCAGCGCCATCGTGACCAATGCCCACGCTATCAACCGGGGCGAGGAGCCGGTCTGCAACGAAAAGGATACCGACTTTTTCTTCCTGGAAAAAGAACGTCCCGCCGATACGCTGGCCCTGATCCTGGAGCTTTGCAGCAAGCGTCTTCCCGCCTTTTTCAGTCATCTGGATCCCTTTTCCGACATCCAGGTCCTGACACCGACGAAAAAGGAGCTGCTGGGCAGCCGCAATCTGAATAAAGAGCTGCAGCAGGTGCTCAATCCACCAAAGGAGGGCTGCCTTGAGATCCGGTTCGGTGAACGGCTGTTCCGTCTGGGCGACAAGGTCATTCAGATCAAAAATGACTACGGCCTGGAGTGGCAGAGCATTCGAACCTTCGAGTTCGGCTGCGGCGTTTTCAACGGCGATATCGGCATCGTCCATTCCATCGATAATGACGGCGGCACCCTGCATGTGCTCTACGACGACCGCCTCGTGGAATACGATTTTTCCAATATCGACGAGCTTGATATGGCCTATGCCCTTACGGTGCACAAAAGCCAGGGCTGTGAATTCCCTGTGGTGGTCATGCCCGTGTCGGCCTTTATTCCGGCCCTCACCACCCGCAATCTGCTCTATACCGCCATCACAAGAGCGAAGGAAGCCGTAGTGCTGGTGGGTCGCTACCGGGTCTGCTGCGCCATGATCGAAAACGATTCTGTCGGCGACCGCAACAGCGGCCTGGGGATCCGTCTTCGCAAGCTGTGGGATTACGAATATGGAAACCTGGTTTAAAAAGGCGGCGCGGACTGCCCTCGATCTGATATACCCGCCGGATATCTACTGCCTTTCCTGCGGTGATACCATGGAAGGCTCTCGCATCCACGGGGTCTGCGATGTGTGCGCGGCTAAGATCGACTGGAATACGCAGGATCCCTTCCGCCATATGCAAGATACCTTTGCCTTTGACCGGGTGCTGCCCTGCTGCCGCTACGGCTTTTATCCCCGGCGCATCATCAGCACCTTTAAATTAAAAGGCAATCCCCATGGGGCGAAGCCCTTGGCTCGGCTGCTGGCAGAGCGGCTGCAGATGGAGAATTATTCCGATGTTCTTCTTGCTGCCGTTCCCATGCATAAAGAAAAGCAGCAGCAGCGGGGCTTCAACCAGGCCGAGCTGCTGGCGAAGGAGACGGCAGCTTTGGTGCAGGCTCCCTTTCTGTCCGGTCTTCTGATCAAGAAGAAGGCGACCCGCTCCATGCGCCTTTCCGACGCAGCGACAAGGACCCATCTGTACCGGGATGAATTCGAAGCCTGCGAGGGTGCTTCTTCCCGCATCAAAGGAAAACACATCATTCTCGTCGACGACGTAGTCACTACCGGAAGCACGGCCGATGCCTGTGCCCGTGTGCTGAAGCAGCAGGGCGCCGCGAAGGTGAGCATTTTATGCTTTGCATGTGCTCCCGATCATATTTTCGTAGACATGCAGGGGCAAAATGATGTATAGTGATACCGTTTTCGACCGCTGCAGGTCTGTGGATGCAGATCCATGCCAGCTATGGGCAAAGGGATCCACGTAAGCCGGAGCAGAGCTCTCCGGTGAGCATAGCATAGTTTAGAAGTAAGTCCTCGGAAAATCCGGTAAAGGCAAGTGTGGGGGTAAAGTCCAGGTCAGCTGCAGCCGGCCGAAAATATTTTTTGAAATTGCGTATATAAAAAAAGGAAAAACAGCGTTTCCGAAGAAGATAACAACAGCAACCTTGAAAGGAGGTTTACTCATATGTTAGTCAAGATCACAAGCAAAAACCTGAACCCCACCGAACGGACGAAGGAACAGATCGAAAAGAAGATCAGCAAGCTGCAGAAGTATTTCCCCAATAATACCGAAGCGACTGTCATGCTCACCAACGAAAAGAACAACACCGTCAAGCTCGAGGCCACCATTTATGCCGGCAGCACTATTTTCAGAGCAGAAAAGACCGACAACGACCTCATCGTTTGCCTTGACGCAGTCATAGATAAGCTCTCGGCGCAGATGTCCAGGTTCAAGAAAAAGCTGGTCAAGAAGCACCACGATCAGAAAGAAGTCTTTCTGGCTGAGGTTCCCGATACCGCAGATGCCGTCGACGAGCTGCTGATCGCAAAGACCAAGAGCTTCCGCATCAGCCCCATGTCTGTCGAAGAAGCCGTTCTGCAGATGGAGCTGCTCGAGCACAGCTTCTTCGTTTACAGAGATGGAGAAAAGAACAACGTATGCGTCGTTTACAAGAGAAACGACGGAACCTACGGTCTCCTCGATATCGAAAACTAGATCCCCTTCTGTGAATTTTCACGGCGAGCTTCGGCTCGCCGTTTTCTTTTCTTGAAATGGGTTGTGGGGTTTGGTAGAATTCTACAAAGAAGGGGTGAACTACATGAATCAATACATTTCAGCGCTGTTTTCCGGGTTCGGGATCAGCGATATTTTCGATATCATTCTGATCACATTTGTCATCTATACGGTCATCGCCTATGCCCGCTCCACAAGAGCGGCCTCTTTGGTCAAGGGTGTTGTTGTTCTTTTGGTAGCTTATCTGGTATCCAGCTGGATCAAGCTGTATGCCTTTAACTGGCTGCTGGGACAGGTCCTGAACATCGGGCTCATCTCCGTCGTCATCATCTTTCAGCCCGAGTTGCGAAGAGCCCTGGAGTATATCGGCCGCGGCAAGATCGTGAAAGGGCAGGTCTCCATGTCCCGCGCCCGCATCACCGAGTTCGTCGAGCAGATCGTCAGCTCCATCGGTTATTTTGCCGGTCGAAAAGAAGGAGCTCTGCTGGTCTTTGAGCGGGATACCGCTTTGTCGGACATCGCAGAGACAGGCACCATCATCGACGCCAGGATCTCTTCCGAAATGATCGGCAATATCTTCTACAAGGGCGCGCCTTTACACGACGGCGCTGCCATCATCCGCGGCGACCGGATCCTGGCCGCCGGCTGCGTTCTTCCCCTCACCGAAAACACCAATCTGAGCAAGGATCTGGGAACCCGCCACAGAGCCGGCATCGGCATGTCCGAAAATTCCGATGCCCTGGTGCTCATCGTTTCCGAAGAGACGGGCATCATCTCCATGGCGATGGACGGAAAGCTTTCCCGCTTTCTCGATCTGAAAACGGTCGAGAAGACGCTCCTCACCTATTACATCGACCGCGAGGATATTAAAAATGCCCGTTTTGCAGGCCTTGCCGGCATCTGGAGGACCTTAAATGAAACAAACAAGAATAATTGATCTGGTCTTTTCCGTGGCATTTGCCATCGGCATCTGGTGCTATGTCATCAGTGTGGTAAATCCTCCGCAGACGGTGCTGATCCGTCAGGTTCCCGTGCAGCTGCAGGGGCTGGACAGCCTGAAGGGTTCCGGCTATACCATCGCCGATTCCGGAGAGTATTCCGTTGATGTGGAGGTAAAGGGACCCCGCTCTCAGGTCAATGCCATTACCGAAAATGACATTGCCGCCTCCATCAGTCTTGCCGGTCTGACCACCGGCCCCAACTATGTCAATGTGAAGGTCTCTGCTCCCGACGGCCTCAGCATCGAAAAGATCAGTACGCCGAAGATCCCCGTCAATGTAGATGAGCTGATCACCGAGGTCAAGCCTGCGGTCATCTATTATCCCACCCGCGACGATGGATTCGAGGTCACCATCATCATGATGGAAGTCGAAAATGTGCGGATCACCGGAGCCAGAACGCTGGTCGAGACTGTCGATCAGGTGCGCTACGATCTGAATACAGACGAGCTGCTCAAGGATATCAGCACTACCCAGCGTATTCCCGGCATCGTTTTGGATGCAGACGGCCAGATCGTCGAAAATCTGAAGCTCTCCAACAGCCAGCTCTACGTAACGGCAGCTCTTTATCAGACGAAGGATGTTCCTTTGAACGTGAGCTACGAGGGCACGCCGGGGCTGGGCGCCCAGCTGAGCAGCGTCGTATATCCCAGAACCCTTAAGCTGAAGGCCCGTTCTTCGCTGATGAAAAACATCGATTCCATCGATGCCGAGATCATCAACATCGAAGGCATCACCAGCGATCTGACCGTACCTCTTGTATACGATCTGCCCGATTCGGTCTATCTGGCTGACGATACGAAAGAACCGGAAGCAGTCTTTAAGCTGGTCCATCAGGGCGAGATCTCCTTCACCTACGATCCGTCCGATATCTCGGTCAAGAGCGTTCCCGCAGAGTGCGAAGGCTACCATCTGGAAAAGAGAGCCGTTACCGTCACAGCCAAGGGCGACCTGAGCATCATCCGTAAGCTGGAGGCAAAGGACCTGCAGCCCTTCGTAGATCTTTCCACCATCGAAAACGGCGAGAACGAGATCCGTCTGCAGAGCGACTTTGTCAACGAAAACGTATCGATCTCCATTCAGCCGGAATTCATCAATGTCGATGCAAAAATGCCCGTACCCGAGCCTGACCCTGATGATCCCGACGATCCGGAGAATCCCGACGGTCCCAACGGGCCCGAAGATCCCGATGATCCTGAAGGACCCGACGATCCCGAAAAGACACCTTCCGAAGAGTCTTCCGGAAAAGAAGGCTCCTCCTTGAAAAAAGAATAAATACCTTTACTGCATATAAGCGCATTGTTATAATATATTTTGAGTCACAGTGCGCTTTTTTTATACAGAAAGTGAGGATAACGTGAGTAAGTATTTCGGAACAGACGGCTTCCGCGGAGAAGCCAATGTCGTGTTGACGGCAGATCATGCATTTCGCATCGGCACCTTCCTCGGCTGGTACTACAGCCGGAATCCCGAGCGGGGCAAGTCTGCTGATTATAGAGCAAGGATCGTGATCGGAAAAGATACCAGGCGCTCCAGCTATATGTTTGAAAGCGCTCTTGCTGCCGGTATCACTGCCGGCGGTGCCGATGCCTACCTGCTGCATGTTACTACCACCCCCAGCGTTGCTTACGTTGCAAGGACCGGCGGCTTTGACTGCGGCGTCATGATCTCGGCAAGCCACAATGCATATCAGGACAACGGAATCAAGCTGATCAACGGCAGCGGCGAAAAAATGGAGGCCAAGGTGATCGATGATATCGAAGCCTACCTTGACGGCCTCTATGCTCCTGCGGGCAGCACCGCACCCTGGACGGTTCCTTACGTCTGCGGCGAACAGATCGGCCGCGTCGTCGATCATTCCGCCGGAAGAAACAGTTATATCGGATATATCATCTCTCTTGCCAACTGCTCCTTCCGCGGCATGCGGGTCGGCCTCGACTGTGCCAACGGAAGCTCCTGGCAGATGGCAAAGAATATCTTCGATACCCTGGGGGCAGAGACCTTCGTGATCAATAATCGGCCCGACGGCCTCAACGTCAACGAAAACTGCGGTTCCACCCATATCGAAGGGCTGCAGGCTCTCGTAAAGGAACAGAAGCTGGATGTAGGCTTTGCCTTCGACGGCGATGCAGACCGGTGTCTTGCTGTCGATGAAAACGGCAAGCTGGTCAACGGCGATGAGATCGTCTACGTCTGCGCAAAGTATATGCAGAAGACCGGACAGCTGGGCGATACCAAAGTCGTAACCACGGTCATGTCCAATTTCGGAATGTATAAGGCGTTGGACGCCCTGGGCATCGGCTACGAAAAAACAGCCGTCGGCGACAAATACGTTTACGAAAACATGGCCGCAAACCATCATCTGATCGGTGGAGAACAGTCCGGGCATATCATTTTCAAAAAGCATGCGACCACCGGTGACGGTCTGATCACCGCCATCAAGGTCATGGAATGCCTTCTGGAGCAGAAGACGACTCTTTCCGAGCTGACAAAGGATATCACCATGTATCCTCAGGTGCTGAAGAACGTGATCGTTACCGATAAAGATAAGACTCTTGCTCACGAAGCTGTCGAGCAGTCGGTCTCCGAAGCGCAGGCGATGCTTGGAGCCACCGGACGTGTCCTGCTTCGCAAAAGCGGCACCGAGCCTCTTCTTCGCGTTATGGCAGAGGCATCCACCCGTGAAGCGGCAGAGGCTGCCGTCGATCATATGATCGATGCCATGCGCAGTCAGGGCCTGCTGATAAGGATCAAGTAATATGAAAGCACAGAAGATCTATACAATCGCAGATCTGTACGATCTGTCTCATACCATCGCTGCCGGCCTGTTCGAAGGAAAGACCTACCCCTGGGAGGTGCTCCCTCTGATCAAAGACTATATCCTGCAGCTGGGCCCAACACTTCCTGCTGAGGAATACGATCATCCGGCCGAAGGTGTATGGATCGCAAAGGATGCCGAAGTGTTTCCCAGCGCCTATATCGGATCACCCTGCATCATCGATCACAAGGCGAAGGTGCGCCACTGCGCCTTTATCCGGGAGAGCGCCATCGTCGGAAAGGGCACCGTCGTAGGCAACTCCGTCGAGCTGAAAAACGTGATCCTGTTCGATAACGTTGAGACCCCTCATTATAACTATGTGGGCGACTCGATCCTGGGCTGGCATGCCCACATGGGAGCCGGTTCCATTACCAGCAACGTAAAAAGCGACCGGCTGCCGGTCTGTGTCAAGGCCGAGGAGGAGACCGTCGATACCGGACGGAAAAAGGTGGGCGCTATGCTGGGCGATTATGTGGAGGTCGGCTGCAACAGCGTGCTGAATCCGGGAACCGTCATCGGTCCTTACAGCAATATCTATCCCACCTCCTGTGTCAGAGGAGTGATCCCGGAGCATTCTATTTATAAGGATGAAAAGAATATCGTTCCGAAAAAGTAGCACAAAACGCTCGATAAGAACGTGCAGAAATGCCGAAGCCTGGGCTTCGGCATTTTCTTTGCAGCGGGCCTTTGCAAAACACCTGAAACGCAGAAAAATGCAGCAATTAGCTGTTGACATGGATCCCGAACTTTGGTAAACTGATCGAGCGTTCGTTGAGCGGTGCAAAGAGCCGGATCGGCAGCTTACCGAAAACTTTGAAAAAAGTTTAAAAAAGATGTTGACAAGAGCTTATGCGCGTGCTAAGATAATGAACGTTCCGCGGGTTCGCCTGCGGAAAGAACCTTGAAAACAACATAGTGTAGAA
>JABUTE010000075.1 GCA_021443825.1 Bacillota bacterium | reverse complement strand
TAGAGCATCGCCTTGCCAAGGCGAGGGTCGCGAGTTCGAATCTCGTCTTCCGCTCCAATATCCGGGTATAGCGCAGTTTGGTAGCGTGCTTGACTGGGGGTCAAGAGGCCGTGGGTTCAAGTCCCGCTACTCGGACCATGAAACAAAAAGGAGCCGTCAGGCTCCTTTTGTTTTATCTGAAAATAAGCGGGACTTGAACCCGAGAGGGCATCGGGCTGCGGTGCAGCCCGATGGGCCGAGCCCGGAAAGGGGAAAAGCGAGGCCGTTCAGCGGGGCAGGGCCCCCGCGAAAGTCCCGCTACTCGGACCAGAAAGACCGTCTTCGGACGGTCTTTTTTCATGTACTTCAGCGGGACTTGAACCCGAGAGGGCATCGGATCATAGGAAGCCTGCGATCGAGCGTCCGCAGGCTTTTTCGTTTTTGGAAAAAGCAGCTGTATCGTGGTATAATTACCGTATATGCGATATAAGCGGGCAGAGCGTGTTTTCGCAAAGAAAGAGAACGGCAGCTGCTAAAAACGAACGGATCGATTCGGACACAGATATATGAGAAACCAGTTTCAACAGGTTCTCGCGCAGACAAAAGCCGGGAACACGGCAAAAATAGAATTTCAGATCGAGGGAAAGACCTATACCAGGCTGTTTCGGCCCAAAGAGCGGCTGATCATCCTGGGCGGCGGTCATATTGCGTTCTGCCTTTATACTATGGCAGTGATGGTCGGTTTTGATATCATCGTTGTGGATGACCGTCCGGAGTTTGCCAATGCGGATCGGTTTCCCCGGGCAAGCCGGGTGATCTGCGGCGAGTTTGCAGCAGCGATCGGAACGCTTCCTGTCGGCCCCGGCGATTACGTGGTCATTGCCACCCGGTCGCATACATGCGATCCTGTCTGTCTGCATGCCGTATTGGATGAACACCTTCCCTATTACATCGGACTGCTGGGCTCTCGCAAACGCACAGCCCTGCTGCTGGCGCAGCTGGCAGAGGAAGGGATCCCGCAGGAGCGGCTGGACATGATCCACACCCCCATCGGCCTTTCCATCAACGCGCTGACAGCAGAAGAGATCGCTGTTTCCATTATGGCAGAGCTGATCCGAGAGCGCAGAAAAAACGTAAAACGAAATTCCCGAAGCACTGTTTTTGTTGAGGAGACCTTTCCGGAGGAGGTGGTGCAGACCATCGCGCAGGAAAGCGGCGCGCAGGTGCTGCTGCTGGTCTATGAGACCGTCGGCTCCACCCCCGTCAAATCGGGCAGTGTTATGACCGTTGACGCCGGGGGGCGCTGCATCGGCTCCATCGGAGGCGGTCTTGCCGAATATATCGCCGTAAAGAACGCAAAAGAGATCCTTGGCAGCGGTCAAACCAGGACCCTGGCCGTGGATCTGAGTCAGGATACAGAGGAGGCAGAAGGCATGGTCTGCGGCGGCACCATGAAGATCCTTCTGATGTGCTTATGATCGAAAAACAGCTGATACGACCGCTGCGATATGTGCTGCTGCCCGATGGCAGCAGAGCCGATTCTTTCGCTTCGGCCGTCGAGCCGGGACGGATCGTTTCTGTGATCGGCGCAGGAGGCAAGACCAGCACCCTGTTTACTTTAGGCTGGCAGCTGGCAGCTGCCGGAAAAACCGTCATGCTGACCACCTCCACCCGCATCCGGCCCTTTGAAAACCCGTTTCCCGCAGGGCTGCAGCTGACCGCCTTTCCGGCGGAAAAGGGAAAGCTGCAGGGCCCGGAGGAGCCGGACCTTCTGGCAGAGAATGCCGATCACCTGCTCATCGAAGCCGACGGCAGCAAGGGGCTTCCCGTAAAGGCTCCGGCAGACCATGAGCCTGCCATATCGAAGCAGACCGATCACGTGATCGCTGTTCTGGGGCTTTCGGGGATCGGAAAGCCCATCGCGCAGGTCTGTCACCGGCCGGAGCGCGTCTGCGCTCTTTTGCATAAGAACGGAGAGGAGCTGCTCACCGCAGGGGATGCCGCCTTGCTCATCGAAAGCGACGAGGGTCTTCGCAAAGATGTTGGCAGCCGCCGCTTTACGGTCATTTTGAATCAGGCTGATACAGAAAGAGAGGTCGCACTGGGGCGGACGATCGCAGCGATGCTGTCTTCCGACATCCGGTGCCTGCTTACTGCGTATGAAAATTTTGATTAAAGGAGCCGGTGATCTGGCCAGCGGCATCGCCTGCCGTCTTCATGCCTGCGGTTTTTCCGTCGTTATGACCGACATTGCCGTTCCCACCGCGGTGCGAAGAACGGTGGCCTTTTCCAGGGCCGTCTACGAAGAGACCGCATCGGTGGAGGGCGTTACCGGCCGTCTTTGTAAATCCTTTGATGAGATCGACGGTGTGCTTGCGGCAGGGGAGATCGCCGTCGTCGTCGATCCCAAGGCTTCTGTAAAAGAAGCCTTCTGCCCCGATGTGGTGGTCGATGCGATCCTGGCGAAAAAGAATCTGGGCACGAGCATAGACGACGCTCCCGTCGTCATCGGTGTGGGCCCCGGTTTTACGGCCGGCGAAGACTGCCATTGCGTCATCGAAACAAAAAGAGGCCACTATCTGGGACGCTGCATCTATGAGGGCAGTGCCATTGCCAATACCGGTGTGCCGGGTGAGATCGGCGGCTATACGTCTGATCGTCTGCTGCGGGCGCCGGCAGAGGGCATATTTGAGCCCTTTGCAGCCATCGGCGACCTGATCGAGGCCGGTGCTGTCTGCGGTTATGTAAACGGCATCCCCATGAAAAGCCAGATCGCTGGCGTGGTGCGCGGATTGCTGCAGCCTGGGGTTTCCGTTACAAAAGGCATGAAGGCCGGCGATGTGGATCCCCGCTGCAGGCCGGAGCATTGCTTTACGGTCAGCGATAAAGCCCGCGCCATCGGCGGCGGCGTACTGGAGGCGATCCTGCATCTGCAGAGGGCCGCTGACAGAGAAAGGCATGCACATGAAGAATATCGTCCCCTTTGATACCCTGGACAGCCTTTGGACCGTTTTGATCAGGCTCAATTCGGTGACCGGAAAGCCTGTCCTGCAAAAGGAATATTATCAGGCCTGCGAGAACCAATCCCGGCCGGGCTGGTTCGATCGTCTGATGCTGAAGGGGCTTCCCGAAGAGGAACCGCTGCGTTCCCTGGTGCTGCAGGAAGCCATCGCCCTGGCAAAGACGCCGGGCAGCGGAAAGCTTTTTACCTATATCGAAGAAGATCTGGGGCCGCAGGTTGCCGACGCTCTTGTCGCTGCCGGCTTTACTCTCAGCGCCACCCATGCCGGCATGGTGCGGCCGGTAACGGAAGATGACCTGGCCTTTGGCGATCCCCGCATCCGCCGGATCGGACCGGAGGACCTGCTCTCGTGGTGTGATGTCCGAACAAGAGGCTTTCAAAAGCCGACACCCATCGAGGTCCATAAAATAATGTTTCCGCTGGAAGGCAACCGCTACTATGCGCTGGAAGAAGACGGCGAAATGCGCAGCGTGGGCATGGTCTGCATCGACAAAGACCAGCAGAATCTCAGCCTGCAATCCATCGCAACGCCGCCGGAATACCGGGGCAGGGGGCTGGCCTGCGCCATCGTCTCCCATATCGCCAAAGAGGCTGCGCAGCTGGGCGCTCCCCTGCTGTCGCTTCAGGCATCGCCTTTGGGAGAACCGGTCTATGCAAGGCTGGGCTACCGGCGCATCGCTACCATACGATCCTGGATATTCGAAGAATAAAAAGGATCTTGAATACGGAAAGAAAAGACCGCAGCGTCCGGGAGGCTCTCCCGGCTGCTGCGGTCTTTGATTGTCTTATACGGGGCCTGCGCTTTTCTAACTGCACTCGATCTCTTTGACGCATTCCTTTTTGATGCGGCCCACCAGATATTCCAGCCCTTCTATGGTGTGGGTGCGGATGTCTCCGCCCACGAGAACATACATGATGTCGTCGCCTACCTGCAGATGGCCCTCGTTGAGCCAGACCCGAAGGTAATAGATGCCGGGCTGCTTTTTTGCTTCGGCAACGATGGACGCAAGAAGCTCTTTGTCATAAGAAAACTCCATACCGGTCACCTCCGCGGCATCGGTATCTCCGCCCCGTACCAGCGCCTTCGGCGTTTTGCGAACGACACCGTTGTGGCAAAGATACATGCCGACCATGGACGCAGAAGGATCTGTTTTGGCTTCCTTCAGCCATTGATCCATGGAGGGACTCTCTTTTTTGCCGATACGCACAGGCTCGCCGCAATCGGCGGAGCCGCTTCCCTGCAGCATTTCCACGCCGTGGGCAAGGGGCTTGATGACGGCCAGCAGGTTTTCTTTTGCAGCCTTTTCGCTGCCGGGCAGGTTGACGATCAGGGTGCGGCCCAGGATGCCGGCAGCAGAGCGGCTGAGGCAGCCCCTGGGGGTGATGCGCATGCTCTCCGCCCGCATCGCCTCAGGAATGCCGGGCGTCTGCCGCTCAATGACCTGCAGGGTCGCTTCCGGAGTCACGTCGCGGGGCGAAAAGCCGGTTCCTCCGGTGGTCAGCACCAGCTGAATGCCTTTGCCGGCGCACAGGAGCAGCTCTCGCTTGATGGTTTCCAGATCATCGGGAATGATCGAGGTATATTCCACCGACCAGCCGTTTTCCTGCAAAACGGCGCAGACGGCCGGCCCGCTGGTATCGATGCGCTCCCCGCGGGAGCCCTTGTCGCTGACGGTAATGACAGCTGCTGTGTAACTCATATGAAAGCCTCCTTTTTGTAATCACCGTGGGTGCCGCCGGTCTTTTCCACCAGGCGGATATCGGTGATGATCATATCCTTTTGGACAGCCTTGCACATATCGTATACGGTCAGGGCCGCCGTGGTGACAGCGGTCAGCGCCTCCATTTCCACCCCGGTGCGGCCGTCGCACGAGACAGCAGCGAAGATCTCGACGCTGCAGCGCTCTTCATCAAGAAAAAGGGTTAAGTCGATGCCGTCCAGCAGAATGGGGTGACACATGGGAATGATGTCGGGTGTCTTTTTCGCGCCCATGACACCGGCGATCTGGGCCACGGTCAGCACATCTCCTTTTTTCATGCCGCCGGAGCGGATCAGGTCATAGGTCTGCGGCGAAACCAGCACCCGGGCCGCTGCGGTCGCTGTGCGGCGAGAGATGGGCTTTTCGCCCACATCCACCATTTTGGCGCGGCCCTCATCATTAAAATGGGTAAAATCCGAAGCCTTTTGCATCTTTAACCACTCCATAATAAAACTGGTGATCTGCGGAATATCTTCAAACCCGAAGCAGGGAACTTTGGCGGGAAGCTCCAGATCGGTCACCACCGCCAGGTATTGGGAAGGATCCTTGGGAAAGCCTTTGCCGTTTTCTTTGCGGGCGATGCCGATCTGGGGGATCGCCGCCTGCTTGTACCCTTCTATCAGGATCAGGTCCACATCGCGGATCTTTGGCAGCAGGTCATCAAGGGCCAGCTCTTTGGATGCGATCACCGCCGTCTTTTCGGACGAAACAATGGCGCTGATGGCGGCCCCGGCCCGGGTGAAGCGACGGGAATCCTTTCCTTCGCGGTCGATCTCAAAGGAATGACCGTCGTGCTTGATGACAGCGATCCGCAGGCCCTGCTGCTTTAAGGTGGGGATCAGCTTTTCGATCAGGGTGGTCTTTCCGGAGCCGGAATATGCAGAAAAGCCTAAAACCGGAATCGAATTCATGGATCATCCTCCGATCTTGTTCATATTGCGCTTCGCCTTGCTGCGCGCGGTCGCAGACAGCGGCTCGTGGCACAGGGGCTTTTCTTCGATGGCCCGGAGCATCTGCAGGCGCATTTCGTCCGGGCCGCAGCCCTTGAGGGAAAGCTCCTGGTCGGAATGAAGGCAGGGCTTTAATTTGCCGTCGGCTGTCAGGCGGATCCGGTTGCATTCGGCGCAGAAATGCTGGCTGACAGCGCTGATCAGGCCGATGTTTCCCTTTGCTTCGGGCAGGCGGTAAAGACGGGCAACGCCGCCGTCCTGCTCCGCGGGCTGCAACTGGGGAAGGGCCTGCAGAACGGCGTCGCAGGGCAGGTAGGCCTCTTCGCCGAAGGCCTCGTTTTCGGTCATGGGCATCAGCTCGATGAAACGCACGTCGACGGGATATTCCTTCGACAGGGCAGCCAGCGCGGGGATCTCGTCGTCGTTAAAGCCGCCGATCAGCACCGTGTTGATCTTGATCTTCGAAAAGCCTTCTGTCAGGGCTGCTTCGATGCCCGAAAGGGCCTGCTGCAGCTTGCCGATCCGGGTGATACGGGCATATTTTTCTTCGCACAGGGTGTCCAGGCTGATGTTCAGCCGCTGCACGCCGGCCCTGTGCAGCTGGGGTGCCAGCTGGGGCAGAAGGATGCCGTTGGTGGTCATGCAGACCTCTTCAATGCCATTCACCGCAGCGCATCTTCGGCAGATGGAAAGGATGTTCTTCTTGACCAGGGGCTCGCCTCCGGTGATGCGAAGCTTGCGGATGCCAAGGGAGGCGGCCGTTTCCACTGCCAGAACGATCTCGTCCTCGGTCAGCATTTCCGAATGTGTCTTTTTACAGATGCCGTCCGGCGGCATGCAGTATTGGCAGCGCAGATTGCACAGATCGGTGACCGACAGCCGCAGATAGGTGATCTCTCTTCCAAAGGAATCTTTCATGGATCAATACCTTCCGAAGGTGCAGTTGGGCCAGTGGCAGGCAGCGCAAAGCTGGCACAGACCGCCGTTTCCCAGGTTGATCAGATCTTCTTTCGTCAGCTTTATGCCGGCAAAGATCTGGGGAAGCAGCACATCGAAGATGGTGGTGGGAAGGCTGATGGCCGCGCCGGGCACGCCCAGAATGGCGACATCATTCAGATAAGCCACCAGCGTCATGTTACCGGGCTGGGAGGGAACGCCGTGGCTGACGATCTCGGCTCCCAGGGCACGGATGGCTGCCGGCGTTACGTCGTCGGGATCTACCGACATGCCGCCGGTAAAGATCAGCATATCGGCGCCGTCTGCCAGGTGCTTTTCAGCTGCCTTCGCGATCATCTCGGTATCGTCGTCGCAGATGGTGATGCCGACGATCTCTGCCGGGTATTGCTCCATCTTGCTGCGCACCACCGGTTCGAATTTATCTTTGATGCGTCCGTG
>JABUTE010000001.1 GCA_021443825.1 Bacillota bacterium | reverse complement strand
ATCAGCATGCCGTGGCGCCCTGCCGCCGCCAGCTGTGCTGCCCGTTTTACGGCATTCTGCCCCCGGATATCGGAAAAATCGGGAATGGCGCTGCCTTGCTCTGCTACCGGCAGGCCGTCGGCAAGCACCGGGCGGATCGGATCAAAGCCGCTGATATGATCGGCAGCCTGGGGAAGGGTCTCTACGGGATACAGCTTTGCACCCTTTACCAGGCAAGCCTCCGGCAGGTTTTCTTTGGGCAGCATGATGTTCTCGATGCCCTTGCTCTGCAGGGTGATGATCATGGAGAGGACCCCGTCCACCGGGGTGATGCGCCCGTCCAGCGACAGCTCTCCCAGGCAGGCCAGAGGCTCCCCCTCCTGCAGGCTGAGCTGGCCGGTAGAAAGAAGCAGCCCCAATGCGATGGCAAGATCGTAATGACTGCCCTCTTTTCTGCGGTTTGCCGGCGTCAGATTGACGGTGAACCGTTTTGGGGGAAAGAGGTAGCCGCAGTTGACCATCGCTGCGTGGATGCGGTCTTTTGCTTCTTTAATAGACTGATTGGCAAGACCGACCACCGAAAAGGACGGCATGCCGTTTTCCGCATCCACCTCGACCCAGGTGGTCTCGGCATCCAGTCCGTGAAGACTTGCGGTGAGAATACGTGCATACATGATAGGAAGGGTTCCTTTCTTTTGTTATCGCTGCGGGGAAAAGGCATTTTCCAGATGGCGGACATAGGTGCCCTTTTCCTGCACCAGGATCTCGATGATATCCATCTGCTGCTGCAGGGAGGCTGCCCATGGATTGCATTTGATAAAAAACTCCGCGCTGAGCCACAGGCGCCGCTGCTTTTTCCGGTCGACCGCCTGGCATGGCCAGCCGTAGACGCAGGAGCTGCGGGTCTTGACCTCGATAAAGCTGATACAGCCCCTTTTTCTGGCTATGATATCGATCTCGCCGAAGGGGGTCGTCACATTCCGGGCGGCAATGGTCCAGCCCTGCTTTTTCAGCCAGCGGCAGGCCTGCTCTTCGCCCCAGGCGCCCAGCTTCTGCTTTTCGGTCCGTTTTTTTTCATCGCTGCTCATCGGCATTCTCCTGATTACCATTATTTTACAGAATTGTATCACAGGTGGCATTTTCTGTAAATATATTTTTGCCATTCAAACCATTTTTTACCATGCACTTTAAAAATCAACCTATCTTCCTGCAATAAAAAACTGCACTCCGCCAAAGCAGAATGCAGTGGATAGGTCGGTATCGATCAGGGGGCGGCTTGAGGTCTGCCCGGCTCCTGCCGGCAGCCCGAAAGGAGCGTATGCAGCCTTTACCGCGAAAGGATCACGAAAAAGATCACGGCAAAGCCTGCAGCAAGAAGGCAGCCCTTGATCACCTTTCCGGGTTTTTGTACGGAGAACGGGGTCAGAAACAGGCAGGCCATTACGGCAAGGGCCGTCAGCATCGCAGGCGCCGGCGAAAAAGCAGCTGCCTTCGCAGCACCGTACAGAATGGGGATCACCAGCGCGGAAGACGTTACGGGAAGCCCGTAATAGAGCTTTCTGGAGGTATCTTCTCTTTGCTGGCGTTCCTGTTCGTCTACATTGAAATAGGCAAGGCGGATCAGGGCGCAGAGCACGTAAAAGGATGCCGCCAGCAATGCCGCAAGACCTCTGCCGCTGAGAGAATAACCGATCGCTGCAGGCAAAACGCCAAAGCAGATCAGGTCGCTCAGCGAGTCGATCTGGATGCCAAAAGACCGTTCGCTGCGGGTGCGGTCTTTTTTCGTGGAAGCGACAGCGCCGTCAAACATATCACAAAAACCTGCTGCAAGAAGCAGGATCACCGCCATACGGTAATTGCCCTGCAGCACCTGAAGGATGCCGCAAAAACCGGCGAGCATCCCGAGGTAGGTGAGATAAACCGTATAATTATAATAACCAAGAAGTCCGGGCCGTTTATTCATGGTGCTCCTCTCCCGTATGAATCTCTGCTATTATTATATCCCATTTTTGTGAGGATTTCATCAATAAAACCATGCAAAGGAATTGATTTCAAAAGATAAAAAAACACATCACGCCGGTGGATGATGTGTTTTTTGCATACAGGATGATTTTAGACGGCACTGCGCCTTTTTCCCGGTCTTACCAGTCCTCTTTGGGAAAGATGACGTCGATGGTCTGGTTTTCAAGAGCCGCATTGATCAGCCCTTCGCAGTCGAGCCGGCTTTCGGAGGCCAGGATCCGCTCCAGGCGTGGCCTGGTCACAGGATGCTTGGGAAGAAATACAGTGCAGCAGTCCTCGTAGGGCTGAATGGATACCTCATAGGTTCCGATCTCCTTTGCCGTTGCCATGATCTCAGTCTTATCCATGGCGATGAGGGGCCGCATGACGGGCATAGACACCGCCTGATCGGTAACGACCAGCGATTCTGCCGTCTGGCTTGCCACCTGCCCCAGGCTTTCACCGGTGATCAGCATCATGCTTTCCTCTTCGGCAGCGACCCGCTCTGCGATCTTCATCATAAAGCGGCGCACCAGAATGGTCGTTTCCTCTTCGGGACAGTTCTGCACGATCTGCTCCTGAATGGGCAGAAGATTGATGCTGTGCATGCGGATGCGACCGCAATAGCCGGCCAGAATGGAAGCCAGCTCGCGCACCTTTTCGTAGGCCCGCTCGGAGGTATAGGGGAAGGAATGGAAGTGAACGGCATCGATATACATGCCTCTGTGGCTCATGACAAAGGCAGCGACCGGAGAATCGATGCCGCCGGAGAGCAGCACCAGACCCTTGCCGTTTGTTCCGAGAGGAAGACCGCCGAAGCCGCTGATCTTGGTCTCGTAGATATAGGCGCGGCCGCGTCTCACATTGACGAACAGCTTCGCATCCGGCTCGTGCACATCGACCTTCAGCACCTTGCAGCCCTTGAGCACATAAGCCCCCATACGGCGGGCGATCATGGGCGATTCAATGGGGAACATCTTGTCGGCTCTTCTGGCATCGATCTTAAAGGTCTTGATGCCTTTGGTGCGGATCAGCTCCATGGCAAAGTCAGCTGCAGCATGACCGATCTCATCCAGCGCGGTCTCTGCGTCCATGCCGTCGAAATTGATCTCTACGGCAGGGCTGATGGAATCGACACCGAACACTCTGCCCACCTTTTTCAGCACCTCGGTTCCGTCGATGTCAAGACCGGTCCTGACAAAGATCAGACCGTCGACCCGTTCGATGGAAACGCCCTTCATTCCGGAAAGGAGCTTGCGGATGCGCTGCACCAGCATCCGTTCAAAATAAGACTTGTTCTGTCCCTTCAGGGCAGTTTCGCCGCAGCGGACGATATAGATCTTTTCGGATTCGTTAATCATTTTCTTACCTGTTTACTTTCTTTTAAATGCTGCCCGCAGCTTTCGCTGGGATTCCACAGCAGCCTTAAGGCATTCCATGACGCAATCCATCTCATCGACGGTATTCTCTGCGCAAAAGCTGAAGCGCACAGCACCATCGATCTGCTCGGGTCGAAGGCCCATGGCTGAGAGCACATGGCTTCCCTTGCTGTGAGAGGAGCAGGCCGAGCCGGTGGATACGCAGATGCCGCTGCTGTCCAGGGTATGGAGCAGCACCTCTGCCCGGCAGCCGATGAAGCTGACGTTGAGCAGGGAGGGGCAGCCGTCTTCCGGGCCGTTGAAGGTGACCTGAGGGATCTCAGCCGCGATGCGGTCTTTCAGATAGTCCCTTGCGGCAGCCATGCGGATATAGCGTTCCTGCCCGTCGAGAGTGATCAGCTCCGCTGCAATGCCAAGGCCCACGATGCCGGCCACATTCTCGGTGCCCGATCGAAAACCGTTTTCCTGCCCGCCGCCGTGCATAAAGACGGGGCAGTGCAGCCCTTTTCGAACATACAGAGCGCCGATGCCCTTGGGCCCATGGATCTTATGACCGGAAACGCTGATCATATCCACGCCCAGCTCTTTGGCGTTGAGGGGCTCCTTGCCCCAGGCCTGAATGGCATCGGTATGAAAAACGGCGGCGCTCTGCGCGTCGTCCAGCGCTTTGCGGACCTTTTTTAAGGGCATGATGGCCCCCGTTTCGTTATTGACATACATGATGCTGACCAGAATAGTATCGGAGGTAAGAGCCTTTTTCAGATCCTCGATCTCGATCAGGCCCTCGCTGTTCACCGGCAGATAGACCACATCGGCCCCCTGGCTCTGAAGCCACTTGCAGCATTGCAGCACGGCAGGATGCTCCACCGCGGTGGTGATGATGCGTTTGCCCTGCTTTTTGCGCGCCTCCCAGATGCCCTTGATGGCCGTGTTGTCGCTTTCGGTGCCGCAGCCGGTAAAATAGATCTCTTCCGGCAAAACGCCCATGGTCTTCGCTACCTGCGCCCGTGCCGTTTTGATCTTCTTTTCTGCTTCCAGCCCCAGCTTGTACAACGAAGAGGGGTTGCCGAAATCCTCGGTCAGCACCTGCATCATCGCACTGACGACCTGGGGATGAAGCTTTGTCGTCGCACTGTTATCCAGATAAATCAATTGTTTGCCTTTCAAAAGCAGACCCGCATTGCTGCGGGTCCGTAGAATTACCGTATGAGAAGCTGCTATCTTGCGTAATCGACGGCTCTGGTCTCGCGGATCACATTGATCTTGATCTGACCGGGATATTCCAGCTCGCTTTCGATCTTCTTGGCGATCTCCGCAAGGGCCTCATCGTAAACGCCGAGCACTGCAGCAAAGCCCTGCTGCTCTTCCTCGCAGGTCAGCCGAAGGGCGTCGTACTCCTTCTTGTTCTTCGCTGCGGACTGGCGGGTCTCTTTGTATTTGCTGACGGCGGTCTCCAGGTCGGCCATAGCGGCCTTGATGTCCCTGAGGGCATTGTCGATCTCCCGGCTCAGCCGGTTCACATCGCCCTTGAGCTCGGTCATTTCGGCGGCAACGCTCTCTTCGTCGCCGGAGATCACCTGAAACTCATCGCTCTCCACTTCCGTCTGGTCCTCCAGCTTTGCCACCCGCTCGGTGAGTTTTTTCACCAGAGCCATGCGGTTCTGCATCTGCTCGGTCAGGGTATTCAGCAGCGTCTGCTGATCCTTCAGCACCTTCCGAAGCTTTGCAAACTGCTGTCTCGCAGGCGTATTGCGAAGTTCCGCTTCCTTCTGCTTCTTTTCGGTTTCTTTATCCTGGTAGGCAAGCAATGCCTCGAGATTAGCCATGGCGTTCCTCCTATCCGTCTCATGGGAGACTCTTCCACATTTACAATAGGTTATTTTACATCATTTTTGCTGTTCTGTAAACGGGAAATCAAGCCGGGGCGGGGATTTCCGGCGGGAACGGAGGCTGCAGAGGGATCCGCGCCAAGTATGGGGCCGCTTTTCCGGACAGCTGAGTCTGCAGATAACTCTGAGGTCCACGCCCCGTACAGGGGACTGCCTCCCCCCCGCCCGGTCCCTTGGCAAAACATCAAACACAGCTTATGTCTGACGTTCCTCCAGTTTGGAACGGATCTGCTGCAGCATCTGAAGCCGCTGCATAAGAAAGCCGCTGCCCGGCTCGTCCCCTGCGCCCTCCAGCTGTTTTTTTGTCTGCAGGAGCATCCGATCGATCAGGCTGCAGAAGTGTTCGTCCGCCTGTTCAAAGGCTCTGTAGCCCACAAAACAGCAACCTTCGGGGAAGCCCTCCGGCCAGGGATCCGGTACCCCGTCACCGGCAGGGGGAGCGACGGAGAAGATCTGGTAATACCTGCCGCTTTCCCGGATCACCCGGTCCTCGAGGATGTGATAGCCCCGCTCATACAGGAAGTAACGCAGTTCCTCCACTCCACGCATGGGCTGCAGCACTGCCCGCTGCGCACCCATGAGGGGAGGCTCCGCACCGCATAAGATCTCCCGGATCGTCTTGCCGCCCATGCCGAGAATGGCAATGCCGTCCGCTTCATAGGGCAAAAGCACCGACAAGCCGTCCCCGGGGCGGATCTCCAGGCGGTCGGACAAGCCCAGCTTATTTGATAAAACAGCTGCCTTCTCAAGAGAAGGCAGACTGATATCCGCAGCGATACACCGCTGCACGGAATGATGTTGTAAAAGGCTGCAGCAGAGCCGGCCGTGGTCGCAGCCGATATCAGCCACGACCCGGCATCCTGCAAGCAGCTCCGCGGCGGTGTCCAGCCGCAGCCCGAGATGCAGCTTGGGCATCAGTTCAGCACTTCGCCGAAGCGCTCCTTTGCGATCTGCTCCAGAGCGGCAAGCCGCAGGGAGACGCAGAGAACGCCCGCAGCCTGAGCCACCGTTTCGGGGGGCGCAAAGGAAGGCGCGATCCGCAGGTTGCGGTCTTCAGGATCCTTGCCGTAGGGGAAGGTGGCGCCGGCGCCGGTCATGGTCAGCCCCGCGGCCTTGCAGAGCTCGAAGGTGCGCTTTGCAGTGTGGGGATAGCCGTTCAGGCTGATGAAATAGCCGCCCTTGGGCTCGGACCAGGAAGCGATGCCATATTCCTCAAGGCCCTTCAGGGTCTCGAGAATGCCGTCAAATTTGGGCTTCAGCAGAGCGCCGTGCTTCTTCATCAGGGCCAGGGTGTTTTCCTTGTTCTTGAGGAAGCGCACATGCATCAGCTGGGCCACCTTATTGCCGCAGATCATCCGGAAGGTCATCAGGGACTTGAAGTGCGCAAGGTTCTCCACAGAGGAGGCCATGCAGGACACGCTGGCACCGGCATAGGTCACTTTGGAGAAGGATGCAAACTCATAAACACGGTTTGCATGACCGCAGGAAGCGCACAGGGAAAGCATCTCCACGAAGGGAACGAAGTCGCCGTCGAATTCATGGATGCAGTAGGCATTATCCCACATGATCGTAAAATCCGGTGCAGCGGTCTCCATGGAAGCAAGCCGTCTGCAGACCTCCTCGGAGAAAATGATGCCCGTGGGGTTGGAATACTTCGGCACGCACCAGATGCCCTTCACGGCGGGATCCTTCACCAGTTCTTCCACTGCGTCCATATCCGGACCGTCGGAAAGCATGGGCACGGGGATCAGCTCCGCCCCGAAGGACTTGGTCACATTGAAATGGCGATCGTAGCCGGGGCAGGGGCAAAGAAACTTCACCGTCTCCTCCTGTGCCCAGGGACGGGGGCTGTCCTTCAGGC
>JABUTE010000276.1 GCA_021443825.1 Bacillota bacterium | reverse complement strand
TTGTTGTTTGCCGTAGGTGCCTGCAGACCGGCGTTGATGATGGCATCCAGCTTTTCCTGCTCCGGCATCTGGGGCTTATACGCTCTGATGGAGCTTCTTTCTTTGATGGCAGTTAATACTTCGTTCATTTTCTCCTCCTATGGTAAATGTCACTTTAACAGATCGTGTTTATTTTGCCCAGCCGCTGCAAACGGCAACAGCCCGCTTCCAGCCGGACAGCTTTTCTGTTCGCGTTTTCTCATCCATCTGCGGTTCAAAGCGCTTTTCAAGTCTCCAGTTGGCGCGAATATCCTCTCTGGAGCTCCAAAATCCGCAGGCAAGACCTGCCAGATAGGCAGCGCCTAAGGCCGTGGTCTCAAGGCAGCCGGGACGCTCTACGGGAGCACCGTTGATATCTGCCTGGTATTGCAGCAGAAAGTTGTTGGAAGAGGCTCCTCCGTCGGCCTTCAGGCTTTTTAACGCGACGCCGCAGTCTTCTTCCATCGCCCGCAGCACATCGCTTGTCTGGTAGGCAAGGGCTTCCAGAGCCGCCCGGACGATGTGGCTGCGGCCGGTGCCTCTGGTAAGTCCGATGAGAACGCCCCGCGCATAGGGATCCCAATAAGGTGCCCCCAGACCCACAAAGGCGGGAACCATATAGACTCCGCCGGTATCCGTGACCTGCAGGGCAAGGGCCTCCGATTCCGGCGCCGTATCGATGAGCCCCACTTCATCGCGCAGCCACTGCAGTGCAGCTCCCGCAACGAATACCGAGCCCTCCAGCGCATAGGTGACCGTTCCGTCCAGCCCCCAGGCGATGGTGGTCACAAGACCGTTTTCGGAGGTGATGGGCCGGCTTCCCGTATTCATCAGAAGAAAGCAGCCGGTGCCGTAGGTATTTTTGGCATCGCCGGGCTCAAAGCAGCATTGGCCGAACAGGGCGGCCTGCTGATCGCCGGCAGCAGAGGCAATGGGAATGGGAGCTCCGAAAAGACTGCTTTCCGTTTCTGCGTAGACCATCGACGAGGGTTCCGCTTTGGGAAGCATCGATGCCGGAATATCCAGAAGCTTCAGGATATCTTCGTCCCAGCAAAGGTCATGGATGTTGAAGAGCATGGTGCGAGAGGCATTGGAATAATCCGTCGCATGGACCCTTCCTGCGGTCAGCTTCCAGATGAGCCAGCTGTCGATGGTGCCGAACAGCAGATCGCCCCTTTCAGCGGCCGCCCTTGCGCCCTCCACGTTTTCCAGGATCCAGCGGATCTTGGAGCCGGAAAAATAAGGATCCACCAGAAGACCGGTCTTTTCCCGGATCAGCTTCGATACTTCCGGTGTAGCCAGCTGCTCGCAATATTCGGCTGTTCTGCGGCATTGCCATACGATGGCATGGCAGACGGGCTTTCCCGTGTGTTTGTCCCATACGACAGTTGTCTCCCGCTGATTGGTGATGCCGATAGCGGCGATGTCTTCGCAGGAGGCGCCGGCCTTTTCGATGGCGCAGCGAGCGACCGCCAGCTGGGCATTCCAGATCTCTTCGGCATCGTGCTCCACCCAGCCGGGTCTTGGAAAGAACTGGGTAAATTCCTGCTGGCAGACAGAGATGGCTTCACCGCTGCGATCGAACAGGATCGCTCTGCAGCTGGTGGTTCCCTCATCCAGGGCGAGAATGTATTTTTTTTCGTTCATGGCAGAACTCCTTTACAGATTCAGCAATCGCTCCATGACAGGATTGGTCTGATCCAGTCCGGCAGCCGTAAAAGCCACGGCAGAGCCGGTATCCCTCAGCAGCCCTTCTTCGATCAGGCGGCGGGTCTCTTCACCGTAGACAGAAGCATAGGAGCATCCGAACAGCTGCTCGAAACGGTTTTTATCCAGGCCCTCGATCAGGCGAAGTCCGGTAAACAGATAATCCCCTTGCAGCTCCTTCTTCTGCAGGTCAGGAAAATGAGAAAAGCAGCAGCTTTCTTCTGCGGCGCGAAGGGCCTCCTGCGAGGAGAGGATGGGAGGAATGCCCGCCTCAAAGCGGCGCCCGGCGAGAAAGGAATGGGCGGCGCTGCCAAAGCCCAGATACGGCTGCATGGTCCAGTATTTCAGGTTGTGGCGGCACTGCCTGCCCGGCTTTGCCGCGTTGGAGACCTCGTAATGCACATAGCCGCAGGAAGCCAGCTGCGCCAGCGTTTCGTGATACATCCTGCGGTCTTCTTCCCAGGAGGGAAGCTGCAGCCGTCCGCTGCGGTAGTCTTCATAGAAAGGCGTTCCCTCCTCCAGCTGCAGACTGTAAAAGGACAGATGCTCCGGTGAAAGGGCCAGCGCCTGCTGCAGGGTCGCCTTCCAGGAGAAAAGATCCTGCCCGGGAACGCCCATCATCAGATCCAGATTGATATTGTCAAAATACCGGCGGGCAAGGGCAAAAGAACGGATCGCCTCTTGGCTGTCGTGAATGCGGCCCATCTTCTGCAGCACCCGGTCGTCAAAGCTCTGCACGCCCATGCTGATCCGGTTAAAGCCGGCTGCCCGGTAGGCCGAAAGTTTTTCTTCGGAAAGGGTTCCCGGATTGACCTCCAGGCTGCTCTCGCAGTCTTCTTCCACCGAAAAAGAGGTGCGAAGGGCATCCATCACCCCGGCAAGCTGCAGAGGCGCAACGACGCTGGGGGTGCCGCCGCCGAAAAAAACGGAATCCACCGTAAAGCTGCCGCCCAGGGCTTCGCCCGCCCGGCGGATCTGCCGGCAAAGCTGCTCAAAATACGGAGCGACCGTGTCTTCTCTGCCCTTCAGCGGAGCCGATTCAAAATCGCAATAGCGGCATTTTCGCACACAATATGGAACATGAACATAAATACCGAGCTTCATATCATTATTAAAGCATGCGGCCCTTTCCATTTCAAGAATCAGGAAACGACTCCACGAAAAAAACATCCCCCTGCTGCTGCAGGGGGATGCGGTATGCCCGATCAGTGATTTCTGACGGAATTGCAGCTTGTTACTGCCAGCTCCACTTTTCTACCCAGAAACGCTTGGAGGGAGATACTTCGATGCCGGTCAGATACTTGTTGCTTGCAGAAAGTGCAGACTGCTGATAGAGGGGGATCTGGCAGCAGAGATCGTTCAGGTATCTGGAGGTCTCCTTCAGAATGGCTTCCCGTTCTGCGTTGTCTACGGTGGCGCAGGCCTTTTCGATCAGACCGTCCAGATGAGGATCGTTGGTTCTGGTCTTATTGGAAGCGCCGATGTTCATGGAGTGATATACGCCCTTGAGGAAGGACATCATATCGGAAGAGGTATAGTTGCCGATAAAGCCGGTGAAGTTGCCGGCAGCGGTCTCGGACAGATAGGTGGCAAGGTCCATGGAAACCACTTCAACGGCCATGCCGAAGGTGGTATTCAGGTTCTCCTGAATGACCTGTGCGGCTCTTCTCTTGGTATCGTCGGAGCAGATGACCTCCAAAACGACGCCGTTGAGATCTACACCGGATTCCTGCTGATACTTCTTTGCCAGCTCCACGTCGTAGCCGTCGCAGCCGGTGGCATCAAAGCCCAGCTGGCCCAGAGGCGTCTGTCCGGGAGCGACAACGCCGGCACCGTTCAGGGCGACGGTAACGCAGTCTTCCTTGTTGACGGCAGCATTCATGGCCTTTCTGACCAGAACGTTGTCATAGGGCTCTTTCTGGTTGTTGATGCACAGCCAGTTGTGGGTCAGGGAGTCTACATTGATGAGCGACAGGGTGCTGTCTTCTTCGATGAGGCCGATGTCGTTGGAGTCCAGATCGATAACGTAGTCGACTTCATGAGCCTGAAGAGCGATGGTTCTTGCGGAGCCTTCGGGAATGATCTTCAGGATCATGGTCTTGATGGCGGGCTCACCTTCCCAGTAATCGGGGAAGGCTTCCAGGGTCATGGATTCGGAAATGTTCCACTGCTTGAACATATACGGACCGGTTCCGATGGCGTCTTCGTTAAAGTCGTGGCCTTCTTCGAGCAGCTTGGCGGGAACGATGGCATTGCCGTGGTGGCACAGATCGTACAGCAGGGCTGCGGAGGGTCCGTTGGTGGTCATGGTGACGGTCATATCGTCGACCTTTTGAACGTTGTCATATTCCTTTGCGTAAGCAGCGATATCGGGAGATACCTTTGCTTCCTGCAAAGAGGCGACGACGTCATCTGCGGTCATGGTCATGCCGTTGTGGAACTTGACGCCTTCGCGAAGGTGGAAGGTCCAAAGGGTTGTTCCGTCGGCCTGGTTCTCATAATCCCAGGATTCTGCGAGGCAGGGCTCGGGAGCCAGGTCGATGGTCATGCGGATCAGGCTTTCGTAGGTCAGATTGTTGATGTAGCCTGCGGCAGTTGCGTTGTGCTGTCTTGCGGTGATGGAGGGAGCCTCGTCAGCGGTGCACAGAACAACGGTGTTTTCGTCGACTGCATAGTGACGCTCTGCGTTGTCTGCAGGGGTCTGTGCGGGCTCATTGGCAGCGTTGCTGTTTGCAGGGGCTTCGGCCTCGTTCTCGGTCTGCCCGCATGCTGCAAACGACAGGATCATCGTAAGGCTGAGAAGGATTGCTAATATCTTTTTCATGTTCATTCTCTTTTCTCCTTCAAAAATGAAACAGCGGATACTCGAATACTGAGTACATAAGAATAATAACACCGTCTATTATTCATTTCAACACGAACATACCGACTGCTGTATATGGTTATATAATGTATACCGATTTTGTCATTCGCATTTTCGATCGTTCTGCGGGAATATTGTCTCAAATGGGATCGATCCTGCCAGTTTGACATACAAATCCACAAATGAACTCGCATGATCTATTAATATTTTTTATTCAAAGACCCCATCCGCCTCAATAATATACAAACTACATTCATATTCTATTCACAGCTGGCCTTTCCCGTAAAAAAGCAGAGCCCGAAGGCTCTGCATAAAACAGGTCGTTATTTTTCTTCGTCGTATTTGAGGACGGCGGTAAAGGCCTCCTGGGGAACCTCCACCGTGCCGAACTGGCGCATCCTCTTTTTTCCTTCTTTTTGCTTTTCCAGCAGCTTCTTTTTTCGGGAGATGTCGCCGCCGTAGCACTTGGCAAGCACATCCTTGCGGTAGGCGCGCACCGTTTCTCTTGCGATGACCTTCTGTCCGATGGACGCCTGGATGGGTACCTCGAACTGATGCATGGGAATGACCTCCTTCAGCTTTTCGCAGACGAAGCGGCCTCTTGCATAAGCCTTGGATTCGTGAACGATCATGGAGAAGGCATCCACCTGCTCCTTGTTGAGCAGGATGTCCAGCTTGACCAGATGAGACCGCTCATAGCGGTCGAATTCGTAGTCCAGCGAAGCATAGCCTCTCGTCTTGGACTTTAGGGCATCGAAGAAATCGTAGATGACCTCGTTTAAGGGCATATCGTAATGCAGGGCCACACGGTTTTCGGTGATATATTCCATATGCTCCATGATGCCGCGGCGGTCCTGGCATAAAGACATGATCGAGCCGACATAATCCTTTGGCGTCATGATAGTCGCCTTGACCATGGGCTCCTCCAGGTGATCGAACTCGGTGGGATTGGGCAGATTGGAGGGATTCTCGATGAACTGCTCGGAGCCGTCGTGGTTGACCATCTTATAGATGACGCTGGGCGAGGTGGTGATGATCTCCAGATCGAATTCCCGCTCCAGACGCTCAACGATGATCTCCATATGCAGAAGACCTAAGAAGCCGCAGCGAAAACCGTAGCCCAGAGCCTGGGAGGTCTCCGGTTCAAACAGGAAGGCCGCGTCGTTGACCTGCAGCTTTTCCAGGCAGTCCTTGACGTTTTCGTACTTTTCGTCGGGGGTGGGATAGATGCCGCAATAGACCATGGGCTGCACCTTCTTGTAGCCGGGCAGCTTCTCCTTTGCCGGATCGTTTGCCAGCGTGATGGTATCGCCGACGCGGGCATCCCGCACCTGCTTGATGCTGGCGCAGATGTAGCCGACGGAGCCGGCGGAAAGCTCAGCCACCGGGGTCTGATACGGACAGTTGACACCCACCTCGGTAACATCGTAAAGCTTATTGGTGTTCATCAGCAGGATCTTATCTCCGGCCTTCACCTTGCCGTCCATGATACGGGTATAGATGACGACGCCCTTGTAATTGTCGTAGTAGGAATCGAAGATCAGAGCCTTCAGCGGCGCGTCGTAATCGCCGGTGGGATGGGGAACCTTGGCCACGATGGCCTCCAGCACATCGGGAATGTTGATGCCCTCTTTGGCAGAGATCAGGGGCGCATCCTGGGCTTCGATGCCGATGACCTCTTCGATCTCGTCTTTTGTTTCCTGGGGACGGGCTGACTGCAGGTCGATCTTGTTGATGACGGGCACCACCTCCAGATCTTCGTCGATGGCCAGATAGACGTTGGCCAGGGTCTGAGCCTCCACGCCCTGGGTGGCATCGACGACGAGAACGGCGCCTTCGCAGGCTGCCAGGCTTCGGGAGACCTCGTAGTTGAAGTCCACATGGCCCGGGGTATCGATCAGGTTGAGGATGTATTCCTTTCCGTCTTTGGCGTTGTAGACAAGGCGGGTGGTCTGCAGCTTGATGGTGATGCCCCGCTCCCGCTCCAGATCCATGTTGTCGAGGAACTGTTCTTTCATGTCTCTGTGGGCCACGGTGCCGGTGCTTTCGATGAGACGGTCTGCCAGGGTGGACTTACCGTGGTCGATGTGGGCGATGATGCTGAAGTTTCTGATATATTGCTGATAATCGTTCATGGGTCTCTCCGATTGTTTGATTCGTAGGTCGAAGCCGAGGCAGCGGGAAAAAGGTCGTTTCACCGCCTTCGGCAGTCTCTTGCGGGACGATTTGAAATATCCTCACTATAATATAAAAAAAAACCTTGCATTGCAAGGCTTTTGGTTGTATACTTCCGTTGCGATATTAGCAGAAAGTGGGGTAAATGAAACAAATGGCAAATATCAAATCTGCAAAAAAGAGAATCAGTGTAATCAGCAAGAAGACCGCTCAGAACAGAGTCGTCAAGAACAACCTGAAGGCAATCCTGAAGAACTTCTACAAGGCACTTGCCGCCGGCGATCTGAAGACCGCTCAGGAAAAGAGAGATCTGGCTGAAAAGAAGCTCATGCAGGCAGCAGCTAAGGG
>JABUTE010000235.1 GCA_021443825.1 Bacillota bacterium | reverse complement strand
CCCCACCACAGCTGGCGCGAGATGCACCAGTCGCGAATATCCTCCAGCCAGTGATAATAGATCTTTTCGAACCGCTCGGGAACGAACTTCAGGTCGCCGTCATCGGCGATCTTAAGAGCAGGCTCAGCCAGAGGCTTCATCTTAACGAACCACTGCTCCGAGATGCGGGGCTCGACCACCGTATGGCAGCGATAGCATTCGCCGGTGGGAATGGTCATATCTTCGGTCTTGACCAGATAGCCTGCCGCATCCAGATCGGCTACCCAGGCCTTGCGGCATTCGTAGCGGTCCATGCCGGCATACTTGCCGCACAGCTCGGTCATGTGGGCCGTTTCGTCGATGCATTCCAGCACTTCAAGACCGTGGCGCATGCCCACCTCAAAGTCGTTGGGGTCGGCTGCGGGGGTGATCTTGACGGCGCCGGTGCCCTTGGCGGGATCGGGATACGGATCGGCGATGACGGGAATCTCTCTTCCTACCAGGGGCAGGATCACCTTCTTGCCCACCATATGGGTGTAGCGCTCGTCTTCGGGGTTGACGGCGATGGCCACATCGGCAAACATGGTCTCGGGGCGGGAGGTTGCAACGGTGATGCCTTCGCCGCCGTCTGCGCCGGGATAGGTGAAGTACCAGTACTTGCCGTTCTTGTCAACGTGCTCGACCTCGATATCGGAAAGGGCCGAGCCGCAGACGGGGCACCAGTTGATCAGACGGCTGCCCTTGTAGACAAGTCCCTTTTCGTAAAGGCGGCAGAAATGCTCGACGACGGCCTTGTTGCAGCCATCGTCCATGGTAAAGCGCTCGCGGCTCCAGTCGCAGCTGCTGCCCAGCTTTCGAACCTGGGTATCGATGCGGCCGCCGTACTGCTCCTTCCACTGCCAGGCCCGCTTGAGAAATTCTTCTCTTCCCAGATCTTCTTTGGTAAGGCCCTCGTCTGCCTTGATCTTATCCAGCACCTTTACCTCGGTTGCGATGGAAGCATGGTCGGTGCCGGGAAGCCACAGGGCGCTGTAGCCCTGCATCCTCTTAAAGCGGATGAGCACATCCTGCAGCGACTGGTCCAGCGCATGGCCCATGTGCAGCTGACCGGTGATGTTGGGTGGGGGCATCAATACGGTGAAGGGCTTTTTCGTCTCGTCGACGTGGGCGACAAAGGCGCCGCTTTTTTCCCAGTTTTCGTAGATGCGGTCTTCGAAATCCTTGGGATCATAATTCTTGGGAAGATTGTTTTCCATAGGAGTCTGTTCCTTTCTGTAAATAAAAATCCGTCCCTTAGGGTAAACCCCAAAGGACGGAAGAAATTCCGCGGTACCACCTTTGTTCCGGAAGGGACGCCTCCGGCACTCGTTTTCTGGTTTGCTTTTTCGTTCGGGCGACCTTCATCCGGCAGCGGTTCTCGAAGCTCTCAGCCAAAGACTTCTTCTCTGTACAAACGTAACGGACTACTCCTCCCAAAGCAAATGTTCAATTACCCTAGAATGTATCGCAAAAGAAAAGAAATGTCAAGGGATGTGTGCTACATCAGCCAACGCTTTGCGAAGGGGATCTTTTCCAGAAGACCGATGGCGGCGAAGCTGGCGCAGAATACACCGATGCTCAAAAGTGGAACCGACAGCAGCGGATTGAACAGGACGGTCGTAATATCCTGATTCTTTAAGATCTGAACAAAAAATACATGCACCAGATAGATGCCGAAAGACAATTCCGACGTTCGCGTTACGAATCGAGCGACCACCCTGTTTTTTGCAGCGGTGCAATGGTCCTTCACCCAGACAAATACAGCGGCACTGACAAAAAAGGTATTGGGAAGCAGCTCCTCATACAGTTCCTTATGCGGGGTGCCTGTTTTGACCGACCAGATGGAAGACGCCGTGACCGTAAACAACAGGCTTACGGCAGCCAGGCCGTACAAAAGCCGCTTTTTCTTCGGGCTCAGTTCATAGTTATGAAGATAATGGCCCAGCATATAATAGCCGGCATAACCGGACACCATAACGACCTGAAATTTCGCAATATAGCTGCTGATAAAGTCGGTATACGGCAAGGGAAGTGCCTTCAGCAGATTGGTACACATGGTCAGCAGAAAGCTCATGATGATGAACTGCTCCTGCAGCCTTCGGTCCAATGCGAGCTGCCGCAGGAACGGGGTCACCAGATACAGGCCGATGATCATGAACACGAACCACATATGATAGTGACCGTTTAAGACGGTCTTGAGCAGATTTGTTATGTTGATCTGCTTTCCGGCTTTCAGCGCCGGCCGGACAGTAAAGGCAGCCGCATAGCAGGATGACCAGAAAAGAAAGGCTGTCATGAGCCGGGGAATATTACGGGTCAGCAGCTTTCTGTAGGTGACCGCTTTATTCCGATCAAGAAACAGCGCCCCCGACAGCATCACAAACAGGGGAACCCCAAAGCGCACCAGGCTGTCATAAGCATTGAGCACCTGCCAGTTGAAGCTGTCCACCGGTTCGTCATGCCATTTCATTGCGGAAACATGGATCATGATGACGGCAAAGGTGGCGATCACCCGCAGGCAGTCCAGATAATAGATACGTTGCTTTTCGTTACTTGTTTTGGCAGGATCCATGCACCACTCCTTTTCTTCCCAGTTGAAAACATTTCATGTGACGCACCGTTTGACGGGACGATTGCCCTTTATTCTACATTACCCCTCATCTGATTTCAAGAAAAGGCCCCTGCCTTTTCATTTACAAGCAGCCGGCTTTCCTTTACAATATTTATGTATGCGCCCTTTGGGGCACAACCTATAGACTACACATTTCAGGAGAGTTATGAGCATTTTAAATGTTGAGCATCTGTCTCACGGCTTCGGCGACAGAGCCATTTTCGAAGACGTTTCCTTCCGCCTGCTGGCAGGCGAGCATATCGGCCTTGTCGGCGCCAACGGCGAGGGAAAGTCCACCTTTATGAATATCATCACCGGAAAGCTGATGCCCGATGCAGGCAAGGTGGAATGGAACCGGCATGTGCGGGTCGGCTATCTGGACCAGCACACCGCCCTGGAAAAAGGCATGACCATCCGCTCCGTTTTATCAAGCGCCTTCGACTGGCTGTTTGAGATGGAGCAGACCATGAACGGCATCTACGAGAGTCTGGGCGATATGCAAGAAGACGAGATGACCGCCGCCATGGAAGAAGCAGGCACCCTTCAGGATCTTTTGACCATGCACGATTTTTATCTCATCGATGCCAAGGTAGAAGAAGTAGCAAGAGCCCTGGGCCTTTTGGAGCTGGGCCTTGATAAAGATGTGACCGACCTTTCCGGCGGCCAGCGCACCAAGGTGCTCATGGCAAAGCTGCTTTTGGAAAAGCCGGAGATCCTCCTTCTGGATGAGCCCACCAACTATCTGGATGCGGAGCATATCGAATGGCTGAAGCGCTATCTGAATGATTATGAAAACGCTTTTATTCTCATCTCTCACGACATTCCCTTTCTAAACAGCGTCATCAACCTGATCTATCATATGGATAACAAAAAGCTGACCCGCTACGTAGGCAACTACGACAAGTTCCGTGAGGTCTACGAGATGAAGCAGTCGCAGCTGGAGGCCGCCTACAAAAAGCAGCAGGCCGAGATCGCCGAGCTGAAGGATTTCGTCGCGCGAAACAAAGCCAACGTTGCCACCCGCAACATGGCCATGTCGCGCCAAAAGAAGCTTGACAACATGGATAAGATCGAGCTGGCCGCCGAAAAGCCAAAGCCCGAATTTAATTTTAAGAATGCAAGAGCCTCGAGCCGCTATATCTTTCAGACACGCGATCTGGTGATCGGCTACGATGAGCCCCTCTCTTCCCCTCTCAACCTGACCATGGAAAAGGGCCAGAAGATCGTCATGACCGGCGCCAACGGTATCGGAAAAACGACCCTTCTCAAAAGCCTGCTGGGGCTGATCCAGCCCCTTGCCGGAAGCGTCGAACGGGGCGACTACCTTTACATCGGCTATTTTGAGCAGGAGACCGATCAGGACAACCGCAACACCTGCCTGGAAGAGATCTGGAAGGAATTTCAGACCTTAAATCAGGGCGAGGTACGGGCCATTCTCGCCAAGTGCGGCCTTACCACCAAGCACATCGAAAGCCAGGTGAGGATTCTTTCCGGCGGCGAGCAGGCAAAGGTGCGCCTTTGCAAGCTGATCAACAAAGAGACCAACCTGCTGCTTTTAGACGAGCCCACCAACCACCTGGATGTGGATGCCAAGGAAGAATTAAAACGGGCATTAAAGGAATACAAGGGCAGCATATTGATGGTCTGCCACGAACCGGAGTTCTATCAGGGCCTTGCCACCGACATCTGGGACTGCTCAAAGTGGACGACGAGGGTGTAGGTATCTATTTGGGGGAGGAATAACCATGTCAGTTATCCTGGCGATCCTTATCATCATATTGATCAGTAAATCGGAATTCACAGGAAGCAATTACAACCGCAACTACTTATCCCGTGATACGACAGCGACTGTAAACGGCATCTTTGTCATGCTGGTGTTTCTGTCGCATTACTATCCGTATATCGGAACTCCCGGCGAATACGATCAGGCATACGCAGCACTGCGGGTGCATCTGAATCAGGCTGAGGTGGTGACCTTTCTGTTCTATTCCGGCTACGGCATCATGGAATCTATCAAAAGGAAGGGATTTTCGTATGTTCAGAAGCTGCCGCAGAAAGCGCTGCAATTGCTGTTTCGTTTCGATACGGCGGTACTGCTGTATCTCATTTTAGATGTGTTTATTCTGCACAATGGATTCGTGAAAGATCTGAAAACCGTTCTTTTGGCTCTTCTGACCTGGACCAGCGTTGGCAACTCCAACTGGTACATCACCGCGGTCTTATGTCTGTATCTTCTGACATTTATCGCGTTTCTTCCGATCGCGAAAAAGGATTCCCCGCTGATGCAAAACATCTGCACCATTCTGCTTATCCTCTTTACGATGGCAACCGTATATGTACAGATGAAGCTCCATCGTCCCAATTACTGCTACAACACGATGATCATGTTTCCGCTTGGAATAGTGTATTCTCTTCACAGGCAGTCGATCGAAAAGGTCTTGCTTCATAGCGAGATCACATTCTATTGCAGTTTTCTGCTGACAGTGGGGCTTTATTGTTATTCCATTGGAGAAAGACTTCAAAGCATCGAAATGTATACCCTCTGGATCATCGCTTTCATGGCTGCGGTGGTGCTGCTGACTATGATCATCGATGTCAGGAGCAAGTTCTTCCTTTGGCTGGGAAATCATGTGTTCAGCATCTACATTCTGCAAAGGATCCCCATGCACATTCTCTCCCATTACGGGTATACCCGTAGCCATAAGTACTTCAGCCTTGTACTCGCCTTTTTATCGACAGTCTTTATCGCGCTGCTGTTTGAAAAGGCAACCGATTGGGTCATCAATAAACTGTCTGAAAAAAGAAATTCCGCTTGACCGGATAGCATCGTCCCCATTTTTAAAAGAGCAAGCCCTTTTGAAAGGGTCTTGCTCTTTTTTATGATGGGCGCTGTCAGTTCCATCAAATAATATCAATACAGCACGATATTGCTGAAAATGTAGTCAGAATCAACACTTCCTGTTTGATCGATATAGCCTCCGTTGAAAAAGACTTTCACACTACCCTTTGCCTTCGTAATATCGATCACATACTGATGCCACTCATTATCGATCTTACGGTAGTTTGCTTCTGCTTTACCGATCAATTCACCGGTGTCACTTAGTACAAATACGGTCGGCTGCCCATGGTCCTGCACTTTTTTTCCGTAAAAAGTAAGATACCCATAGTCGTCAATATTCGAGATCTCGATCTCTGCACCTACATATTCATTCTGCGTAACATAATCAAGTACAGTCACGGTACTTCCGGATTCCCGCGGAAGCCTGCCGGTGCATTCGATTCCTGTTGCCCCATCAGTGCATTCGGTGATTTTTGCATTATTTAAAACAAAGTCTTCCTCGTATTCTTCCAAAAGGTTCACAGGTTCGGTGCCTGTCAGTTCTCGATTCAACAAGGCTGCAGCATAAAAATCACTTTCGTAATCGATTTGCTCATTAATACTCTGATAATCAAACGACAAATAATTCGATAATTCTTCAGCGATATACGCTTTATAGTTTTCCTGGGTCAATCGGTACTGACCGTCGTGCATCCATTTCAGGATCAAACTGTTTACCCATTGGCCATAATGGTATTCGTCTTTATAATGATTCAGATCACAGGTTATGTCCAACCGATTACTAAAAGAGAATAACTGTATATTTTCGCATTGCAGCAGCAATTCGATAATGTATTCTTCTGCTTCTATCTGCTTATAGATCGTGCCGGCCGAAACCTTATTTTTCCAGTAAGCGATGCTGTAGGGAGTAAAGAAACAATAAAAGGTAATATCCGGATTGTCCAATGCCAGGGATGTCACATTCTGTTCAATATTTGCTTTAATGGTCGACTTTTCACGATCTGTTATATGAACAGGTTCTCCCTGTCTGACTTGCGAGATTCCGTCCGGACAAACGGTATCGATACCAAATGTAAATGCCTTTTGCCAGCAGGAATAATCGTCAAAACCGGTAATCCCGCCCGAGGAGCCCTCTATCCTGTTCTCCGTCATAGGATAGACCGTATTCCAAATCACATCCCGATTCCATACATACTCAACATCATTGAAAGGATTTGAATCGTACAGATAGGTCGGATACTTACCAAGGTCCGTCCGAAAACGATCCTTATCATGAAAAAACATCGTTAAATCCAGGCTGCGTACGACATATTTCAGATTCGGATTACTATCAACCGCAATTTTTAAATTGTCATTTATTTCTCTAAACGATCCTCCGGAATAACATACCTTGATCGAATTGCATTCAAACAGAGCATCCATTTCTGACGATTTGAAATTCTCTGCCATGGAGGTTCCTGTTATCAACGCATCATACTCAAAGTACTTTGTAATACCGTCATTCTGACTTCTCTGGTTATTTAATTTATAAAAGTAATGTTCCGTATCCGGTTTATGATAATGCATATACGGATCAACAGCATAGACCCACCCGGCCAAAGCCCCTAGTCCCATGATGACGATCAGAAGCCACCCGATAAACCATTTCTTAGAACTCATATTCCTAACACCCTAAAAATTAAAATATACAAATACGGATTCCGAGCCCAAACAGGTAACGCTCCAAACGAATGCTGCCGCCGCCAGCAAAAACCA
>JABUTE010000222.1 GCA_021443825.1 Bacillota bacterium | reverse complement strand
CGATGCCCCCATTGCGGCGGATCTCTTGGTCGTTCATCAGGAAAATTCTGCCCTCACTGTGGCGAAAAGATTGACTGGTAGATCCTGATTTGCACATATGAAAACAAAATAGACCCTTACATAGCCGGGACTGACCGATCATCAGCCCCGGTTATTATTTTGCTCTTTTTCCGGGCCGCAGGTGCACAAAATCCGCAATATAATTTTCTGCAGAAAAGTTTTGCGGATATAACCTTAAAATATATTAACTTTTCTGCGATTTTGCGATATACTATCTTGCAGACGGAGGTGGTTATCGTGATTGACAGACCTATGTATGTAGATAAGATCATGGCGTATGCGGACACACCTTTTGTAAAGGTCCTGACGGGAGTTCGCCGCTGCGGAAAGTCTACGATCCTGAAAATGATCATGGAAAAGCTGCAAACGGAGAGGCACATTTCCCCGGACCGTATTGTAAGCTGCCGTTACGATTCCATGGAATATGAAGATATGACGGCAACGCAGATGTTCGCCCGGCTAAAAGAAAAGCTTTCGACGGAAGGTAAAACCTACCTTTTTCTTGATGAGGTTCAGGAAATCGACGGATGGGAAAAGGTCGTAAATTCCTTATTGTCGGATTATGATGTGGATCTGTATGTGACGGGTTCAAACTCCCGTATGATGTCATCAGAGATTTCCACATATCTGACGGGAAGATATATTTCTTTTCGTATCTTTCCCCTGTCCTTTTCGGAATATCTCAATTTCAAGGAAAGCTACGATGCGGTAGGTGATCCGAAGTCGGAACTTGCAGAATATGTCCGTTTGGGCGGATTTCCTGCGACCCATTTGCAGAAGTATTCGCAGGACGAAATCTATACGATCGTACGGGATATATACAACTCGACCATCTACTCTGACATCGTGAAACGGAACCAGATCAGAAAGATCGACCAGTTAGAGCGTGTTGTGAAGTACACCTTCCAGAATGTCGGCAACACCTTCTCTGCAAAGACGATTTCCGACTATCTGAAATCGGAGCGCAGGGCTCTTGACAATGAAACGGTCTACAGCTACCTTGAAAAGCTGGAAAAGGCGTATCTGCTTCACCGTTGTTCCCGGTATGATCTGCAGGGGAAGGAGATCCTGAAAACGCAGGAAAAGTTTTACCTTGCAGACAGTGCCCTGCGGTACAGCGTTCTCGGCTATAATGCGGACAGTGTGGCTGCAAGCCTTGAAAACATAGTCTACCTGGAGCTTTGCCGCAGGGGATACACCGTCCATATCGGAAAGACAAGGGACGGAGAGATCGACTTTGTGGCAACAAGGCAAAATGAGAAGATCTATGTTCAGGTCACGCAGCAGATACATTCAGAAAATACCGAAAAACGGGAATACGGCCGCCTGCTGGAAATACGCGACAATTACCCTAAATATGTACTCAGGACGGATGAATTTGCAGGGGGAAACTATGAAGGCATAAAAACAATGCATATTGCGGATTTCCTGCTGAGTACGGAATATTAAGTATGAAAACAGAATAGACCCTTACATAGCCGGGATAGAAGGATCTCTTATTTCGCCGACATTTTAAGGCGATTTCTGCTGAAATGCCGACAGAAAAATGCCCCTGCATCCGTAACGGACCCCGCATGTAACACCCCCGAAGAAACGCTCTTCGGGGGCGTTTTTATGGAAGGAAGGCTTTTGCTGCAGACCGGGGCGGCGCCGAGATCGCTTTTTCTGATGTTCTCCCCCGAAATAATAAACGGATTTTCGAAAAAGAAATGAAAAATATACGCATTTATATAACATATTTCGAATTTTTTCTTGTTTTTTGAGAAAACCAGTGAGATAATATCAAAAACTTATCTAGAAATAAGACTCGATAAGTACGCCCTTTTTGAGGGTACGGGCAGCACAGCCTGCAGAAGAAAAACCAGTCTTACGCGAGGTCGTCGATGATCAAAACGAAGCAGCGGAAGGTTGCCCTGCCGACCATGGAGCAGGTGGGAGCAGAACGCCGGCGCTTAAAGCACAGAGCATTATATGGCAAGGCCCTAAGAGGCACGGTCTATACCCTGCTGATCGTAGCAGCGATCGCCGTATTGATCTCATCCATCTTTCTGCCGGTGATGCAGATCTCCGGCGACAGCATGGAGCCGGTGCTGCACAACGACGACGTAGTCGTGCTCACCAAGACCACCAGCTTTCACATGGGAGAGCTGATCTGCTTTTCCTGGAACAACAAGACCCTGCTCAAGCGGGTCATCGCAGGCCCCGGCGACTGGGTCGAGATGGATGATAAGGGCACCGTCTATATCAACGGCGAGGCCCTCGAAGAGCCTTATGTAACGGAGCCCGGCCTGGGCGAATGCGACACGGAATTTCCGGTGCAGGTGCCCGAGGATTCCTACTGGGTCATGGGAGATAAGCGAATCTCTTCCATCGATTCCAGAAGCACGGTCATCGGCTTTGTAAATTACGACCAGATCATCGGAAAGGTACTCCTTCAGATCTGGCCGCTGAATCAGATCGGAAGCATTGATTAAACAAGGATGCAGCTATGGCAACGATCAGTTTATTGATTGATCAACTGAATAGCGAACGGCGCAAAAAAGAGAAGGCACTGGGCATTCTGTGTCTGGTATCTCTTTTTGTTGCTGCAAGCGTTTTCTGGCAGCTGCGCTTTGTCGGCATCACCATGACCGATGCCCCCTGCTGCGGTCTGGAAGAGCATGTCCATACCGAAGAATGCATCGCAGAGCGGGTGCTGGTATGCGGCCTTGCCGAAGGAGACGTGCAGCAGGCTGAGCTTCCTGCGGCTCCTGACGAAGATACGGCAGACCGTGCGCCTGCCCTGTTTGCCGGCGGCAGCAGCACCGAGAGCCCCGAGCCGGTATGCATCTGCGATAAGCAGGAGCATGCCCACGGCGATGGCTGCTATGACGAAGCGCAGGTGCTCAACTGCGCAGACGACCATCATACTGAGGGCTGCTACAGCGAAGAGCAGGTGCTCACCTGCGAAAATACAGACGAAGACCATTTGCACGAAGACAGCTGCTATACCCATAGCAGCGTTTTGACCTGCTCTGAGATGCACGATCATCCCGAAAGCTGCTACCAGGCGGTGCAGATCCTCAATTGCACCGAAGAAGAGCACGCCCATGAGGATGGCTGCTACGAAGCCGCAGAGGCGACTGCAGAGGAATCCGCTGAAGAACCGGCAGACCCAGCCGAGGGCGAAGTCCCGGCTGCCGAGCCTGTTGAAGAAGAGCCTGCCCCTCAGCCCCATGTCCATACCGACGAATGCTATGAGCAGGTCTACGGCTGCGGCTGCGCCGAGCATACCCATACGGATGCCTGCTTTGTCAGCACCGACGCCGACACCGAAACGGAAGACGACTGGGAGGCCACCCTGCCCGCCCTTACCGGAAACCGCTCCGAAGATCTGGTGAACATCGCCAAGTCGCAGGTCGGCTACACCGAAAGCGTTGATAACGTAAAATACAGCAAAGACGGATCTGCCCGCGGCTACACCCGCTACGGAGAATGGTACGGCCACCCCTACGGCGATAACTGGTCGTCTATGTTCGTCTCGTTCTGCTTATATTATGCCGATATTCCCGCCGAAGAGGCTCCCGCCAACTCCGGCTGCGAAACCATGCGCGAAGAATGGGAGGCAAAGGGCCTCCTAGAAGATGCAGACCTCTATCGCCCCCAGGAGGGCGATCTGGTCTTCTTTGATAAAGACGGAAACGGCCTGGCCGACAGCGTGGGCATCATCACCCGAATGAAGACAAACAGCTTCATCGCCGTCGAAGGCAACGTAGAAGATTCTGTTCAGGAGACGGTCTATACCCTTGGCGACGAGTCTGTTATGGGCTTCGGCCGGCTACCCCAAAAGGTCGCAGAAAAGCAGAATACAGAAGCTGCTGCGACCTCCTCTGACACCTTCGGCTCCTCCTGGTTCGATGAGGATTCCTTTATCAATCCGGCCAAGAGCGACTTCGAAGAGCCCTTGATGCTGTTTGGCCTGCGCGATGAAATGATGACCATGTCCTTTGGCGATGAGCTGATGACCATGGCGGCCGGCGATGTGGATCTGGAGCAATACATCAATTCTGTGAGCGGCTCCGGAACCGTTAAGCAGGGCGAGCGTTATTCCACCCTGTTGGAGATCGATTTCTCCGTTCCGCCCACGACCATGGCGAACACCGTAACCAGCGGAAGCAAGTTTACCTATCGGCTGCCTTCGAAGATATCTCTGATCTCCGACCTGTTGAATACGCCCTATAACGCTTATAAGATCGGCAGCAATCCTCTGCAGCTGGCCTTCGTCTACACCTTCGTCGATAACCACGACGGCACCTTCGGCATTGAGATCGAGTTCGACAGTGACTACGCCAGCGATGCTCTCAACAGCGGGGCGAATATCATCGATAACGCCCTGCGTTTCCGCTGCTACATCGACGGCGACGACGACGAAAACAAAGACGGTCTGCAGATCAACTTCTCCGATGTTCTGGTGTTGGATATTCCCTCCAGCCAGATCGCGGTCGACTACGACATCAGCACCGAAAAGACCGGCGCCCTTGTGGTCGGCGATAAATTAAGATATGAGGTTACCGTAAGCACCGAAAAGGGAACCCCGGGGCCCATCGATATCGCCGATACCTTTACCTATGCCGGCGACGGAACTGTCACGGCTCCCGCCACGGCTACTGTTACGAAAAAACTGGCAGGCGGCGCTACCCAGTCGGTCGCAGCCACGGCAAGCTTTACGCCAAAGCCGGGTACCCAGAACAGCTACGATATGACCATGACGCTGCCCCAGCTGGCGGCAGGCGAATCCTATACCGTCGTTTATGAGTATGCCGTTGGCAATGTCGATGAAGATTCCAATATCTCGGCGACCAACAGCGTCGAGGCCCAGTCCTCCGACGGCAGTCACACCACCTCCGATATGGCTGAATCCCAGATCTATCGGCAGCAGCCCAAGACCTTCGGTAAACAGGGTAGTGTATATGAGGATGCCGTTCAGTGGCATATCGCCGTAAACAACGCCGGAAAGAATATCGCCGGCAAGGTGGTCTACGACCAGGGCTTTGCCGATGCTCTTTCGGAATCGATCGCAGGCTTCAGCGGCATTCAGATCACTCGCAACTGGTGGCCCGAGGCGGAATACGGCATCGATTACGAGTACGTATTTAACAGCAGCAATGAGATCATCGGCATCCGTTTCCTTGCAACAGACAACGGTACCAACACGACCACCTATAACATCAAATATCACACCCGTCCCGATACGGCCTACGGAGAAACAATAACCGTTCATAACGAGGCCCAGTTCGACGGCGAATCGTCGGGCTTTGATGTGGGCTACACCGGCGGCGGCTTTACCAAGCGCTCCGACGGCCACGCCACCAATGGCAGCAATTACGACATCACCTGGACGGTATCGGTCGATATTCCCGCTTTGGGCATCGCCCCCGGCACGCAGTTCAGTGACACCTTTGCTCCCTCCGACCATTATATGACGGCGGCCCAGTGGGCGGCCCTGCAGACGGCTCTTGAAACGGCCTGGGGCAGCGGCAATGTTACCGACCTGACACCGACCTATGCGGCGGGCGACAATACCAAGATCACCGGCTATTCCTTTACCATCGCCGGCAGCGCCAATATTATGGCCAACGGCCGCATCAACACGGTCACCTGGAATTACGAGACCACCGGTGAGATGAACGGCGCCGAAAACAAGACCTTCGACAACACCTTCTCTGACGGCGTCAAGAGCCTGACGGCACAAGACAGCGTCAGCGCGGCGGTCAAGAAGATGAATGTAGGTATAACGCGAATAGAGCATAGCCAATGGTGGATAGAAGAAAAAACGGAATTCAAAGAAACACCGCGGGACATCGCTCTGGATTATAACGACGAGACACAGGATAAGACATTTGTATGGGTCGTTAAGGTGTTACCCAATCCCGGAACCTTAGCATACAACATCACCGACACTCTGCCTGAAGGGGTCGAACTGCTCGGAGTGAAGGTCCGTGATGGTTTGACCACCAATAACTATACTGCTGCAGACTCGGAAACGTATTACAACGCAGATGTCAATTCCGATGGCACCATCAATGCGACCGTTCCCGGATGGGGCAATCAGACTCAGATCAGCGGCTCCGTGCAAACGGTCAACGGCCACGATGTGGTCGATCTGACCCTGTCTCCCGCGAATGGTGCTTCAGCGCAGATTCTTAGTAACCCGGATGGCTTCTACATCGTTTACTACTGTCAGCTGAAAGAATCCGCATGGCCCAACAACGGCATGACCCGCCTGGGTCTGAACAACAATGTCACCGTCACGGCCGACGGAAGCGACTACGGTCAGGCCTCCAATACCATCAACATCGATGCCACCCGCCTGCGCGACGTGGTAGAAAAATCAGGCGCATGGGATAAGGATACCCATCTGATCAGCTATACCGTCGATATCAACCCGACGGCCGATAACCTGCTGGTCGATCCGACAGGGCTTACCGATCCGGATACCCTGCAGTTTACCGATATCCTGACCTATACGGCCATCTCCGGAACCGGTTCCGGGCAGGCGCTTTTGAACCTGAACTCGGTGAAGCTTGAAAAAGAAGTGGCAAACGGCGTTTGGATCGAGCTTTCCAATGTACCCTGGAAGGCACATACCGAGCTGGATATGACCGATCCCAACAATCCCAATCCCAATATCCGCCACGCTTATATCGAGATGGATGTGCCCGACAGCACCCATTTGCGGCTCACCTACAGCTATAATATTTCCAGCTCCATGACCGGCGGCATCACCCTAAGCAACGCGGCGATGATCGAAGGCCATGGCTCCGACTCCGGAGAGGATCAGACCCATGTCGATGAAGCCGATTTTGCCACCTCCGGTGAATCCACCTTCCCGGAATACCGGCTGGTAAAGGTCGACCAGGACGACGGAACGCCTCTTCCCGGTGCGGAATTCACGGTCTATTCTTACCAGTGGGTTGGCGGAAATCCCGAATTCCGGTGGCTGCCGATCGGAAAGACCTATACCACCGACGCAGAAGGGAAGATCGTCATCACGGCCAACGACAGGCTGGAAGATAACACCTATGCTTATCAAAAGGATGTGGCCTATTGCCTCATCGAAACGAAGGCTCCTACCGGCTATCTGCTGCCGGAGGATCCTCCCATGCATTATTTCTGGTTCAGCAATAACAACAGCACCAGGCCCGGGAATCTGCCTGCA
>JABUTE010000249.1 GCA_021443825.1 Bacillota bacterium | reverse complement strand
TGCAGAGCTGCACGGAAAGATGCAGAGCTGCACGGAAAGATGCAGAGCTGCACGGAAAGTCAGATTCTGTAAACAATCATAACTGAATAGAGCCCTAATGGAATGGTGTTCGATATCATGAAGCAGGGCGGCGCGGCCCGCTGTCCTTTTCATACATCCCATGAAGCTTGGATGGCCTCCGACGCCCTGCCGTTGCAGGTGCCGGTGAAGCAGGCGTATTCCGTTCCCCGTCAGGTATATCGCGAAATACCGGGTCTCCGGAGAGGAATGCGGCCGGAACAAGGATATATCGAAAAGACATTAGGTGCCCGTATTTAGGCTCGCAAATCGCAAAGAGAGAGCCCGAGACATCGGGATCTCTCTTTTTATTTGCCTTGACCGATCTGCTTCTGCCAGGGGGCCCCGGCAGAAGGTACGTCTTTGACGCCGGCGCTCAAAGCCTCTGCTGCCCGAAAAGCGGCGAAAAACGATCGGTATTTTGTCCCGAAAGGGAACGCAATAAACACGAAACAAAAGAAACGAGGTAAAAACAATGAAACGATGTCTGTCATTGCTGTTGACGGCGACCATGCTGCTTGGCATGGTGCTGCCGGCATTTGCGGAAGATGACACAGAGGCGGCCCTTGCAGACGATCTGCAGACCGCACAGGAAGAAGCTGCAGACGAGCTCGAGGCAATCGAAGAGCCCCTCGCAGAAGCCTTAGAAGAAACGGTCGAAGAACAACCGGTTGAAGATGCGGCCGCAGAACCGATCGCAGAAGAGGCCCCGGAAGATGCCCTTTCCCTGCTGGACGAAAAAGACAGCTGGACCTTTGAGATCACCGGCATCGACAATGTGGAGTTTGAGGTCGGCTCTGCCGAGGCGGCCGCCTGGGCCTCCTATACCGACTGGAGCGATCTGCTCAGCGGCGTCGGCCTGATCGTTTACGACGGCGACGGAAACGAAGTGACCGACCATGACTGGACGGTAGCTGTCGAAAGAGGAACCGTCTATTCAGCCACCGGCTCCTATGTGGGAAGCGTTTATCTTCCGCTGAACACCAACCAGGGCCGCGTATACAATCTCTTCTATTACGTAAAGCGGCCGGGCATGAGCGATTCCAAGACCGTTACCCGCACCGTTACCGTAAAGGCCCAGGATACCTCCGGCTGGTATATCGCTGAATTATCGGGCTTCGGCCGTTTTGATCAGGATCTGAACGATACCGTCGACCTGAACGACGGCCTTTCGTTCGTGCTGAGGGACAGCAATAACAATGACGAGCCTGTTCCTGCGGGCAGCTATACAGGCAGCATTTCTGCTTTTAATATCCAGCACGGTTCTTCGTATATTAATGTTCCCAAAGACGACATGCTGACCCTGTCGGAGGCCGGCACCTGGCAGGTCTGGTATTCCATCAACGTTCAGGATAAGGGCGGCAACTATGTAAATGCCGGCGATCCCTATCAGTCCCGCTATTATTGCGTCGATGTGGATCCCAAGGCAGGCTGGGGCGTAGAGCGCTGGATCGGCCTGAACTTCTCTGAGCAGTATATCAGCCTTTCGGATGATCTGTATCCGCTGGACGGAGTCTCCGTCTCCGGCCTGGTGGATGCATGGAACGGCAATGCCCCCATTCCCGGCGGCTATGATCCCGATAAGATCACCCTTTATGCCTCCGTCGGCGGCAAGGAATACGCTGCAGGCGAGAAGGTGCCTGTGACCACCTCCTCCAGCAGCACCAGCTTTACCGTAACTTATTATGTCAAGTATGACGGCGTTCGTCTGGCCAGTGAAAAAAAGGTCACCGTTTATGCCTATAAGGATCTGCAGCTTGCCCTCTCCAAGGGCGACGGGCTGGCTGTCTGCGGCGAATCGATCGCCATCATGTCTTCGCTTAATGTGACCTACGATGCCGGCTACAGCGGCTACCGGCCTTATGTTAACATCAACAATATGTATCTGCAGATCACCGGTGTTACCCGAAAGCTGGCAGACGGCAATGTCGATCCCACATTCGTTTGGGATGGTACCAATTCCCTGAACGAGACCGACGAGGAATATACCTACGAGATCGAATATGCGGCAATGCGTCGCTTTACCACCGGAAGCGGATCGGATGCGATCAAGAAGAACGGACAACCCATCACCTTTAAGAGAACGGTCTCGCTGGTCAAGATCGATTATGCGGATGCCAAGACCGGGGAGTACACCGGTCATATGCCTGTTTCTTTGGAAAACTACGAAGGCCGATTTGAACAGCTTCCCTATTTTACTCAGCTGAAGACCGACGAAGACGGCAATATCGAAGACTATATCGTAAAGGATATGTACAGCGCAGCTGTCACCTATGCAGCCTTCACTCCTTCCGTTTCCGGCGTATATGCCGTGAATGTAAAGGACCCGGACGATGCGTCTGCAGAAAAGCCCTGCCACAGCCAGAATGTTGCTGTCTTTGATTCCGAAGGTGCTTCTGTCGCGCAATGGGGTACTTCCTTCCAGTACGGCCAGCTGGCCCGCTTCGAGCTGACGGCCGGCGAGACCTATATCCTGGCCTACGACTGCGAGTACTGCGAGATCTACGAAGACTCCCTGCATGTCAGCGGAAGCCTTCACAAGTCGTATCGCCATCTGACCCTGCCGCTGGTCGCAGCGAAGGATCCTGCGAAATACACCTATGCCATTACCGGCGCCGATGATGTCATCATGAACTGCGAGGGCACCTTCGATGCCTTAAAGGGTGTCGCAGCAAAGGCCACCGATGATTTCTTCGGCGATGTGACCAAGGATTGCAGCCTGACCGTTGCTGTTGCGGCTGTTAAGAAATACGATGCAGAAGGCAAAACAGAGGATGCTTCCTTTGCGTGGAGCGGCGATGCTGTTCTGGATGCATCTTCCGATGCCGTATATGCGATCACCTATACCCTGCTGGACGGCGGCGAGCCTGTGCTGAAAAACGGCGTTCCTGTCACCGCTTCCCGAAAGGTCACCGTCAACGATGATCTTGACCCCGCCACCGGTCTTCCCAGAAGGATCGATATGGACGCGCTGGATGATCGGGATCATGTTTTCTATCATATCGGAACCACCGATCCGTACAACAAATCGGTCCTGGAGAGGTTCACCCTGACCGACAGCACCGCACCGGTGCCCATGAACGAGACCTCTTATCACGTGTTTACCCCTGCATGCAGTGCGGCCTACACCCTCATCTGCAGCGATTACGGCTACGGCGCCGCGGCTCTTTATGACAGCGACGGTCGGATGGTAGGCAGCATTCTGCAAAAATCCGGCTATATCAGCAGCTCGACGCTCTATCTGCAGGAAGGCAAGACCTATGTCTTTGCCATGAATTACACATCCTCCTCTTCTTCCAGCCGCAGCTGGCAGCTTTACTGCTATAACAGCAGCAAGACGGTAAAGACGGTAACCTTCAACATCACCAGCAACGTGGCCGCAGACAACAGCTGCTGTGTTCTGGATATGGGCGATACTGCTATCGACGGATATTACGGCAATATCGACTTTGTAAAAGGAAAGGCGCTGATTCCCATCGGCAGCACCGGAAGCTGCACCGTTGAGGTTCCCGTAACCTTCCCCCGTACCGTCAGCTATACCGTTACGCCCGGCACCCTCTCCGGTTATCGGGCCGATGGCGAAGTCAGCGGCACGGTGACCGTTCCCGCACAGGGCGAAGCGGCTGAGGTCAATGTGGCGCTTACCTATACGGCCACGAAGACCAGCGCCGGCTTCACCACCTTCCGCAGACTGACCGATCTTCGCGAGATCCAGGCAGACAAGCACTATGTATTTGCCGTGCAGGGCTCCGATGGCACCTGGTATGCCCTTTCTGCCGGCAACGACGGCAACACCTGCATTCTGGATAATGTCATGTACGAAGACGGCAAGCTGGTGCTCAAGGTCAGCAACACCGATCTGAATAAAAATGCGGGCAGCTATTATGTGCTGAACTGCAAGAGCCAGGGCACCATCGACAGCGGCTATTATGAAGTTTCCGAGGCAAAGTTTGAGACCGTCATGAAGAATGATGCCGGAAAGCGCATCGGTCTTAAGCTGGGCTCTTCGGCCAGCAAGGTCAGACAGAATCCCTTCGGGGAATTCTTCGTGCCCAGCAGCGCCGGCGGCCTGACTGTGCGTCAGAGCTACAGCGGCAATAACACCTATTGGATCGCCAACGATACGAGAACTCCTGTCTTTGACAGCGGTCTCTTCTATCTGACCACCGGCGGTTCGGCAGGCTTTGTCATCTTTACCGATGCCGATCCTGTCGCCAAACTGGATGAGAAGGTCACCGTACAGTTCCATGACTATGCCGGAAAGGTGCTCAGCGACCGCACCGTTGTTACCAACAGCGATCTGACGCTGGCTCGCTTCCGCGACAAGTCGGGAAAGGATGTCGATCTGCTGCAGACCGGAAATGACTATTCGGATATCAGCTGGAGCACCATCACCGATGACCGCATGGATCTGGACCGTATGAACGGAACCCTTTATTCGTTCGTCGGCTGGACCACCGATCCTTCGCTGGGAACCTTCCTTTCCATCGAGGATTCCTGCGATCTGTACGACACTTATGTAGATGAGAACGGCACTCCCGTCAGTGCCCTGAAGCCCGAGGCAAGAGAAAAGCTGCATATCATTCAAAGCGGCAATCAAGACAAGGCCTCCGAGCTGATCAACCTGGCCCTGATCGACGGCATTGAAAAGCACATCAAAGACGGCGTTCTTGATCTGTATCCCGTCTATGCGGTGCGCGGCTACGGACAGCCCGTTACCTCCGATGCGGCCGACGGCACGCCCATCGTAGGCGTTTCCGACTGGAAGCCTATTCAGGCGCCCGAGACCAAGTACGACAAGCCCTATAAGGAAAAATGGCTGGGCAAGATCTATATCGAGGTCTATAAGGACGGCGTTCAGTGGGGCGACACCCAGCCCATGTACTTCCGCTATCACAACGACGACGCAGCCGATCTGAACCTGAAGTTCATCGACGATGCGCTGGTGCTTGAGGCAGGCGGACTGTATCAATTCATGTCGGATATCAATACCTTCCCCGCCACCTCCCAGCAGGGTCACTATGTGCTGGATGCGGTATACGCAGAGCAGGGCGGCAGCGAGGACGGACTGAAGCTGGCGTACAACTGGGTGAAGAACAACGGCGGTCAGCTGGATAACGTGAAGGGCGGCAGCACCGTTAAGGTCTATGTCACCACCGTTTACCAGGTGGAATACTTCCTCAACGATGTGGAGCTTTCCTCTGCGGCTAACGATCAGCCCGGCAATACCTGGCAGGATCCCGGCTTCTATACCACCGATGCCACCGAAAAGAAGTTTGCCGAAGAGACGGCATACTACAATGTCACCAAAGACAACGAATATAAGGAACTGATGAATACCGGCAGCTGGGGAACCGGCGAGTGCTATGTGGATGACAACTTAAAGAGGGGCGACTATTCTCCCTTTAAGTATTACATCAACGAATATCCCCATACCTTTACCCTGCCTGTGCTTCCCGGCAAGGCCGAGATCCCGGCAGGCAGCACCCTGAAGAATTCCCAGTGGCAGATGAAGGACAGCAGGGGCCGCATCCTGATCGAGCTTGATCCGGAAAGCGACTACACCGTAGCGACCGACAACACCAAGAATGCCTGGGACGATACGGCTGTAAAGAGCCTGTTCCATAAGAGCGCAGACGATCTGACGGATACCTATCATCTGTACGTATACACGAAGAACTATACGCCCCATATTCCCGATATTCCCGACACCCCTGACGAGCCGGATATTCCCGATACCCCCGACACCCCGAAGGATCCGGGAGAAGAGCCTCCCGTTCCCGGCGAGCCCGATGTGCCGACGGTAGAGATTCCCGATGAGGAGCCGCCTAAGTCGGATGTTCCGGAGATTCCCACCGGAAATACCCCCGGCGAAGAGCTGCCGCAGACCGGCATGCTCTGGTGGCCCGTATTCCTGATGCTGGCGGCAGGTATTTTCTGCATGCTGCAGGCAATCGGAAAAAAGAATGAAGAGGCGTAAGCGGAGCCGGATCCTCTGGCTTTTGGCCGCATTGCTTCTGTTTGCAGGAGCAGGCGGCCTTACCGCCCGCAACCTGGCGCAGGAAAAGAATGCTGCGGCGCAGTCGCAGCAGGCGATGGAGGTTCTGGCAGAGCAGTTGGCAGAGCTTCCCGCGGTCACCGTCCGCACCCTGGATGAGCAGCGGCTGCATGGCCCTGCGCAAGACGATGGGGAAGAAGACCTGCAGCCCTCTGCGGTGCAGCAGCCTTCGGCCGATTCCGATGAGGCGCCGCAGCAAAAGGCCCCGGAGCCGGTGGAGCGCACCTATATCGGCGTTCTGTCGGTGCCCTCGCTGCACCTGCAGCTTCCGGTGCAGGAAAGCTGGAGCTATGCCGATCTGAAGGCAACGCCCTGCCGGCTGCAGGGCAGCCCGCAGCAGCAGGATCTGGTGATCCTGGCCCATAATTACAAATCCCACTTCGGCCGGCTGAAGGAGCTGGTGCAAGGAGACGAGGTCTCGTTCACGTCGATGGACGGTGTCACCTATGTCTACTATGTGGACTGCCTGGAAACGGTAGAGCCGCAGCAGGTGGCGAAGGTGACCGGCGGCGACTGGCCCCTGACCCTGTTTACCTGCACCCCGGGAGGGCTTACCCGCCTGGTGGTCTATTGCACCATGCAGGCGCAATAGCATTCCTTCGTGCAATGAAATATAAAAAGCGCTGCTTTTCGAGAGAGGGCAGCGCTTTTTGATTTCCTCCGTTATCCGCAGGCCGCAGAGGAAAAATGCCCCTCTTCCGGATAGATCCCCTTTGAAGTTCAGGCTGCCGATTTGGCGCCCGCGTCCTTGCTGCGAATATCTATTTCATATTTTTGCGGAAATACGCAATAATATAAAACAACATTGTTGAAATAGATCCTACCGCGATTCTCGGCAAAATTACATCGTCAGTTGGCGGAGACAAAAGGCCGGCCAAAGACGGGCAGAGTAATTTTGAGTGCATGGGTTCTCCGTATGCATATCACGAAGATGGAGTTGTCGTATTGATCAATAACGAGTGGTATTTATATGAGAGGGACGGTTCACCTGTTTCCTCAGTTGGCGGTGTTGACGGCCCGGAAAATGTGATCGTTCCGCCGAACATTGAGCTGTATAAGATAATGACGACCAGGTTGAGTGAGGTGGTGGAGGGCGGATAATTTTAAATATTGTGTGGCATTAAGACGAGGAAAAAGATACAATGCAAAGGCAGAATATTGATTAATCTGCTGACGGAAAATCGATAAACAGAAATTTGCAGAGGACATGAAGTGAGAAAAAAATTATCAGAAATGACAATTGAAGAACTTT